>JAVFAG010000015.1:36421-44098 GCA_034002585.1 Paludibacter sp. | reverse complement strand
CAGAATGAATATATGTCTATATGGGCACCTGATAACCAGCGAAACAAGGAAGTTATATTCGCTTTACCCTGCGTGGCAATTGGAGGTCTGGGGAATCAATTTCTAGCTCAAACGTTACCGAGTGACTATGTTTCTAGGGATGGTTTGCCACTAACTAAATGGGGCGGATTTCTTTCTAATTGGGAAACCTACGACAGTTATGCCCAGGGAGACAAAAGAAGACAAGCTCTTGTTGCGGAATACTGGGATGGTCAAAAGATGGTTAATCGTAGAACCGATAGAATAGCAGGAAAATCTGCACCATTTCCAATGAAGTATCAGGAAAATGCTGTCACAAGTGGTACATGGGACGCCAGCGATTATGTGTTAAACCGTTATGCTGAAGTGATTTTAGCCCGTGCAGAGGCCTTAAATGAAATTGAAGGTCCATCCCAACGGGTAAAGAATTACATTCATGAAGTTAGAAAACGTGCGTTTGTAAATTATACCGGAAGTACGAATGAGCAATTGATTAATGCTATTTCTACAAAAGAACAACTAAGAGATCATCTTTTAAATGAGCGTCTGTGGGAATTCTGCTGGGAGGGAATGAGACGACCTGATTTGATACGTCACGGCAAATTGATATCCAACGCACTTGCCCGTGGAAAGGTGAATGCTGAGCCAAAGCATATATTGTACTGTATTCCGCAGGCTGTTAGGTATGAAAACCCAACAATTGATCAAAATCCTGGTTGGGATTGATACCTTAAGTTTTTAAACTACAGATAAATAACATAAAAAATTAACTAATACCAATCAAATAAAATTTTAAATCATGAAAAAATTTTTGAATTATCCAATCTTGTTCCTGGCTATTCTTAGCGTGTTGGCTTCTTGTGATCCCAAGGAGGATGACATCGAACAAAAAGTGAGCGAAGTCACCGTTTTACTTCCTGATGATTTGGAGGAAATAGAACTTGATTATCAGGCGCCTCAAAAACCACTAGCAGTTGAGTGGAAAACCGAAGATGAGGTTAGCTACCAGTTCGTACTTAGTTTGAAAGAGGATATGAGTAATCCCGCTACTATCTCTTTAAATAATGTGGGGGTTGATGCAATCACTCATCATGAGTTAGATAGTGTAATGGGCGTCTTAGGGGTAAAGATTTACAATAGGGCGGAACTGTACTGGGTAATAAAGGGTATTAAAGGTACTAACTCGGGCACCAGCAAATCCCGTATCATGGAATTGTGGAGATTCATGAATCCTTTTGTCGATCCACGTGATGGTGAAATTTACCGTGTAACTAAGGTCGTTGATCCACTGACAGGTGACTACTGGATTTGGATGGCTGATAATATGCGTTGTAAAAAATACAGTGATGGAACGCCTCTGAATAGTGGGACTGACGTTCTCTTTTTGAACAACTTACCGGGTGATAGTGAGCACAAGAAAGAGTGGAACCGCTTGCGGGGAGGATATTATACCTGGAATGCAACTGTAAGAGATGTTGCTGCGGCTGAAAAAGGCGATAAGGTGCAAGGAATTGCTCCGGCAGGATGGCGTATTGCTACTAAACAGGATTGGGATAATTTGTTGAACTTACAAGAAGATAATTCAAATCCGGGGACCTACTTAAAAGATGGAAGTTATTGGTTAGCAAGCGCCTTAGATTTCGGAAAAAACACTTCAAAATTTAATGCAGTTGCATCCGGGTTCTTTTGGGAGCCATTGAAAGATAGAACTCCCGAAAATGTCCTGGAGCAAGAAAACATATCATTGTTTTGGACATCGACCGTTCCTGTTGCAGGGGATGAAATCCCATGGAACCCGCCTGTATCAGCATTTCCAACTCAGGCATACTCCAGAGCATTGGATGCAAATTCTTCAGGATCAGCGCTCTATGTTTATGATAGGATGAGAGGTTACACAGTACGTTGTGTTTTAAATTAATGTATGAAAACAACTAAACGGTTTTTCTGGATAGTATTTCTGGGATTCATTACCAGTACTTGTGCCACCAAAACTGAGCAGAAAAAGGAAGCTATTATAGCAAGTGTTCCACCCATGGGGTGGAACACCTGGATTTGCTTTGGCACCTCAGTGACCGAAGAGGAATTAAAAGCTAATGCAGATTTTATGGCTGAACACCTAAAAGAAGCCGGTTATGAATACATCATAAATGATGCTGGTTGGTATGCTCCCGGTATGGTAAAGCTTGAAGACTATGAAGCCCAAAGTCCACATCAGTTAATTGATGAATACGGCCGGTTAATTCCTGATACTGTCAAGTATCCATGTGTTCGTGAAGGTAAAGGGCTTAAACCTCTGGCAAACTACATTCAGGCAAAAGGTCTGAAGTTTGGAATCCACATCATGAGAGGCATCCCAATTCAGGCAGTTGAAAGAAACACCCCAGTTAAAGGTACACAATACAGAGCCCGTGATATTGTAATGATGGACTCCAAATGTGAATGGTATCATGGTTTTTATGGTATCGATATGTCAAAACCAGGAGCTCAGGAGTATTACAATTCAATTTTTGAATTATATGAGAGTTGGAATATTGACTATATCAAAGCTGATGATTTATTGAATCCTGTTTATGCTCATGACGAAATTCAGGCAATTGCAGATGCAATTAAGCTCATCAAACGTCCTATGATATTGAGTTTATCACCCGGTTCAGCTCCTCTTGAAAATGTAAATCATATAAAATCTGTTTCTCAGGTTTGGCGTATTAGCGAGGACTTTTGGGATAACTGGGAAAGTTTAAAGCATCAGTTTGAACTTTGCCGGAAGTGGGCACCACACATAGAAAGGGGAAAATATCCGGATGCTGATATGTTGCCGATAGGTCCGATTGCTCAACGTGCGATGCGGGGCGAAACTCGAATGGCGAACTTTACTGTTGATGAACAATATACCATTTTTACATTATGGTCAATGTTACGTTCTCCATTGATGCTGGGATGTAATATGGTTGAAATGGATGATTTCACACTTAAACTGGTCACCAACAAAGAGATTATAAAGATTAATCAATATTCTAAAAACAATCATCAGTTTTATCATCAGGATAACATCGTCGGATGGTTTGCAAGTGCAGAAGATGAGTCGGTTGATTATGTGGCAGTTTTTAATTTGAATGATGATCCAATAACAAATTTTATACTGGATATGAAACCTGTTAATGCTACAGGATACGATAAAGGCGCCGAATTGTGGACAGGAGATATGCTATCTGTTTCGAATCAAACATTGGAAATTCCTAAAATCAATCCACACGGTGTGGTTGTCTATAAATTAAACAGAAATTAGTTTTAAATTATGTATAAGTTCTTGAATGTTTTGACGGCACTTGTGTTAACGGTTTGTCTAATTGGATGTGAACGCATTGATGATTCAGACCCGGATCCCACCTACAACACTACCGGTATTTGGGTATTGAATTCAATGGATAGAGTTGAAAATTATAAATCTTTCTCACCCGGTAATAAGATTAACCTGTATTTGGCAAAAGGTGAAGCCGAACATTTTCAGATTGTGCTCGAAACTGAGGAACGTGGCTCTATCTCATTTGAACAAGTAAATCCACGTGAAGGCATATCAGTAAGCTTGAGTGAAATAAGGGTTTTTGAAGATGAGTTCGATCCTCTGGTTCCGGTTACAACAGATTTATCTACAAAAACACAGCTAATCAAGCTTTGGGTAACCTATGAGACTTCCATTAATGCACAAGAAGGTGAATTTACTGATAAACTAAGATTCACAGGAACAGCTGGAAACTATGAAGTTGAAGTGGCCTGTAAGGTGTACAATGTTGCCATTCCTGTGAAACCGTCGGTTCCGGCTATAATGGGCATTAATCCTTTACGAGTTTCGTCTGCTGCACAGGGAGAGGCTATGTATGAAAAGAGGAAAGAGTTTATGGACGAGCTTTTGAAAAGAAGAATGCAGCCCTATATGTGTTTGTGGCATCCAAACGGTGTCCCAATGGCTGTTGAATGTATTTCATCACCTTACCCATGGAATGACTCCCGTACGCTTGATTATATGGCAGATGAACGTTTAACCCATTTACTGTTGCCAAGTCATTTAGTTACAACGGAAGAAATTAAAACATTTGCTAATCAGGTAACAACTCGTTTTCCACAAAAAAAGCAGGTATATTATGTACGTGACGAACCGACATCAATTGCGGATTATCAGTTGATTCAAGACAAATCAGTGGAAATAAAAAGTATTAATAGTAAAGCTCAGGTATTAACTACGTTCTACAGAGGCCCTACCGATCCAAATAATACTGATTTCAATGATTTACTTTCAGTTTGGGATCACCTCAATGGATATACAGATATATTTTGTATTGGAGTTTGGGCGCTTCAGAATAAAGAGGACCGAGCAGAGCGCTGTAGACTAAAATCCGGCAATCAGGAAGAATTTTGGACCTATACAGCTATGGGCGACAGACCAGGGCTTACTCATGCAAATGGTACCACTTCAATCGATAATCACGCTATTATGTGGAGAATATACAAAGAAAGAGCAGAGGGATATTTGTTTTGGGTAGTAAATGCCTTTTCCTCTCTCTCACCACTTCGTTCAAGATCCGAATTGCCTGAAGGAGATGGAGTTTTAGTGTACCCGGGAGAAAGCTTCAATTCAGAAACGCCTGTTATTTCAATGCGTTTGGAACGTTTCAGAGATGGACTGGAAGATTTCGAACTGATGTACTTGCTTGAAAAGAAAACGTCCCGAGCGCATGTTTTGTCCATTCTTGAGAATGTGTATAAAGGACCTGCCGCTGTCAGCACCAACCCTAATCATGTGATAGCATTTAAGGTAAAGTTAATGGAAGAGATATTGAAATAGTCTTTTAACTAAACAAATTAACAGATATGTTCGTAAAAAAAACACTTGACGTCCTCGTAATTTTTTGTATTACACTAGTTGCTGGTTGTTCGCAACAGGATTCATTTACATCATTAAACAGAAAAATTGCTGAAAGTCAGCCACAGAATACATGGGTAGCTTCTAATCTGGATAGTATAGCTTCTTATTTTGATTCTGTACCGGCGAATATTTATGATTTGTATCTGGCAAAGGGCGACATAGAGCATGTTCAAATAGCATTTAAAACGGATAGCGCAGACAGTTATATCATAGAACGTTTCGCCGAATCAAAAACTGATATTGCTTTTACTTCCAGAAATCTTGTGCATTTTAACAGGTCTGATGATGTGTTGGTTCCAACAAGTGGTAAAGTCAGGGTTGCAGACAGTGCAAAACTGTGGTTGACCTACTCCACCACCCAACAAACAAAGGCCGGAACTTACAATGAAATTGTTAGGTTTAAAGCGAATAACAGAGAATTCCTTTTCAAAATCAGACTGCATGTTTATAACTGTGCGCTCCCTGAAATTCCAACAATCCCTTCTGTTATGGGTATTGATCCCAATAGAATGGGCATCAAAGGACTTTCTGAAGAAGAGGCTTCCATTAAAAAGAAAAAATGGAGTGACTTATTACTGACCTTTAGGATTTCACCCTATTTTTCAAACTGGATTGGTCAATCGCTGGAAACTAAAGACATGAGAGTAGAAAATATTTCTTCTCCATGGGCCTGGAACGATCCAAGAACTATTGAATATATGAACGATCCAAGGTTTACCAGTGTAGCACTACCAAGCCATTTTTTATCCGACGATGAGCTAAACAAGTTTCTTGATGTACTACGAAAAAACGACCTGTTAAAAAAGGCATATTTCTATATATGGGATGAGCCTGCAAGGATTGGAGATTATGCTTTAATTCAAAAAGAAGCTGCCCGAATAAAGAAATTTGCACCGGATGCTAGAGTGTTGACCAGCTTCTATTGTGGCCCAAAAGATGGTCCCCAAAAAGATGATTTATTTGCTGTTTTCGATTATCTGAAGGAATCAACAGATATCTTTTGTCAGGGAGTATGGTCTTTGAGCGAAAGCGAGCTGAGAGCTGACTCTTGTCGAAGGGCTGCACTAAATCAAGGTGCAGAATGGTGGACTTATGTTTGTATGAGTGATTATCCAGGGCTCTCGATTGCAAATAATTTTCCTATACGAAATCGTGCCGTAATGTGGAGAGTATTCAAAGAACAATCTTCAGGTTTCTTATATTGGGTTGTAAACTCTTTCGATTCTATAAACCCTTTGGTACCCCGACAAAATCTGCCACATGGTGACGGTATTTTGATTTTTCCAGGCGAACAGTTTGGGTTGGATAATGAGTTGGTGGTTTCATCCAGATTGGAGCGCTGGCGTGATGGCGTAGAAGATTATGAACTGCTAAAGCTCCTTGAATCGAAAAATGGCAGAGAAGCATCCTTAGAACTTCTAAAACTGGTACATATCAATTCAACAAGTCAAACGAAGCATTCGCAGGAAGTGGTTAAATTCAAAAAACGTTTATTAGAGCAACTATCACTATAATTTTTCAAGTTCAATTTTCAATTAAAATTTATTATTATGAAACAAACAAACTTTTTCAGATTGTTGAGTATCGCACTGATTGTGATGTTCTTTTCAGCAAATTTGTTGGCCGATGCATGGTCAGACAGGGGTTATGTACAAACTACTACCTCTCATAAATGGTTCCAGATACTTGATCCGGCAGGTGATCCAATAACAAAATACATTACCGGTTCAACTTTTACTTTTGAAACATGGTTCTATCTGGACGATATGTCGAAGGCTAAAGGGATGTTTTTTTATATCAACAATGGGATGCAGTTTGGTTTTAGTCCGAATGAAGCCCGACTTTTATTTCAGAACTCGGCTTCCGGCCGGACAGTCGATGTGTGGTTGGATTATACTACTTTACCGGAATTTTCAGATTTGACAGCAGGAAAGTGGATCCATATCGCGTTAGTTGTGGATGGAAACAACTGGAAAGTGTACATGGATGGGACCGAACGCTATAATCAAAACCTGGCAGGAGGTTATTTGGCTAACACGACTAATTTCCTGATAGGAGGTGATTGGTGGGGTAACTTTCAGGGCAAACTGGCAGAGACCAGGGTATGGAATAGTGCCCGAACAGCCTCTGAGATAGCCGACAACAGAAGAAAAATATTGCCAATTGCTACCCCAACTCTTATCGGAAGAATTAATTTTGGAGAAGGTTCTGGTGAAAGTTCTCAAAACTTTTGCTCTGTTGGTGGAAATGCATGGGCAAGCGCTGGTGGTGCGTCTGTAAGCTGGGGTTTAGTGTCGAAAACACCATCTAATTTACAACCTTCAAGTATCACTTCAACTGGATTTAATTTAACCTGGGATGGAGGACCCGAGACTAAATATGAGGTGGTACTGAGAACAAAAGGATCAACATCAGATTGGACCTATATACCTGATGCTTCTAAACCTTACCTGGCAGAAGGACTGACCGCTGGTTCTGCATATGATGTTAAAGTTAAAAGCACCCATCCTTTAGAAACAGATTATAGTGCTGCTGTTGAAGTTTCGTTAATAACCAGTACCATAGATGTTCAGGAGTCCTTAGGGCTTGTCCTGACCACAAATCCTTCCAATTGGCAAATTGAAAGTAAAAATACTCAAGCTATTCGTGCTTTGGTCTACAATCTTTCGGGCAGTACAGTTGGAGAGTTTTCGAATCAAAACAAGTTGATCATTGATAAATCAAATTTTAACAACGGC
>JAVFAG010000015.1:0-36321 GCA_034002585.1 Paludibacter sp. | reverse complement strand
CTCCACGTTTTGCATGGAGAGCTTTTATGCTGGACGAAGCCCGTTTTTTCAAAGGAGAAACAGTAGTCAAACAGCTTTTAGACGAAATGGCTGCATTAAAAATGAATGTATTTCACTGGCACCTGACCGACGACCAGGGATGGCGTGTAGAAAGCAAGAAGTATCCCCGGTTAACCGAAATAGGAGCAAAACGTAAAGACAGCCAAAGTGGCGGATGGAAAAGTCCTACAACCTATGGTGAGCCTCACGAAGGATTTTATACACAGGAACAGATAAAAGATATTTTGCAGTATGCTAAGGAGCGTCATATTAAAATTGTACCCGAAATCGGAATGCCCGGTCATGCGAGTGCGGCCATTGCAGCTTATCCGTGTCTTGGCTCAACGAACGATACTATCGAAGTTCCTGTTACATTCGGAAAACACTTCTCAGTTTTCAACGTCACCAATCCAAAGGTTGTTGAATTTTTAAAAGATGTAGTCGACGAAATGTTGATGTTGTTTGAAACAGACATCATTCATATTGGTGGTGATGAGGTTCGTTTTACCCAGTGGGAAGAAAATGAATCAATCACGAAGTACAAAAAAGACAAGGGTTTTACTTCCTATATGGACCTTCAAATTGAATTTACCAATGTGATGTCGAAGCATATAGAGAGTAAGAATAGCAGGATGATCGGATGGAACGAAATTCTGGGCAATTACCAACATCAGTACGACAACATATTTTTTGACGATCCATCGCAAAAACTGGCATCGAATGTAATCGTTCAATTCTGGGTTGGTAAAGAAGATGCCATTGTTGAAGCTGCCAAACAGCACTATCAAATCATCAATTCATATAGTGCATACACCTATCTCGACTACGACTATGAAACTATATCGTTGCACAAAGCATATAGTTTTGATCCTGTCCCAAAGAATTTGCCAGAAGAGTATCATTCAAACATAATTGGACTTGGGTGTCAAATGTGGGGTGAATGGATTCCCACTGTTGCTTCAATGCAGGAAAAGATATTTCCCCGTTTAGCTGCTTTTGCCGAGATTGGTTGGTCGCATCCTTCCAATAAAGACTATAATAGTTTCCTGCAAAGACTCAATGCCTTAATTAAAAGATGGAAATCAAGTGGAATACAAGTGTTCGATTTTCCATAAAAAATCAAGGCACTATACTATAACATTCTAGTTTAATCACATGAAAAATAGAACCAAACGCTTTTTTATAATATCCATTGTTGCTTTGTGCTTAATAGGTATGACAACAGCTCAGAGTCGGATCCCTAATCCCGAAAGAGGGTTGCGATTTGAAGGAATGGCAAGGGTACCCGGACTGCAATTTCCATGGGATGTAAACAGAATTTTAAATCCAAAGACATGGTGTAAAGATTTGGAGCCAGAATTTGACGCAACAGATGGTCATGTAAGGGTTTCACAGCTCTACATTTATTTAACTGATTTTGCGTCAACTGATGTACTAAGTCAATCAGCACTGGATGCGGTACAAACACTTTTTGATGGAGTCAGGGAACAGGGATACAAAATTGTTTTGCGGTTTGCATATACATATGATGGCCCGGGTGGGTATGTTTATCCCCCGATGAATCGGATTTTAAATCACCTGAACCAATTAAAACCAATTATACAGGCTAATATTGATGTTATTTATGTTTTGCAGTCGGGGATTATTGGTTTATGGGGTGAATGGCATAACTATAATAATGTGTATACTCAAACAGATAAAAATAATCTGCTAAAAAAACTTTTAGAAATATTACCTCAAAACCGGCAAACTATGATGAGAAATGTCGGGGACAAGAACAATGCAAACCTAAGCCCTGAACAGAAAAGCAGAATAGGATATCATAATGATTTTTTCACTGACAATAAGCATGTTAATTATTTAAGTTGGGGATATTTCAGCACAACTACTTATACACAGGTTCAGGCAGAAAGTCCAAATGTGATGGTGGAAGGTGAAATGCCTTACGAGGGTCCCACAGATACGGATTATTTACGATATGTTTTGGATCCTATCCAATCAATCAAACAATTCAGGGATCATCGATACAATACGTTCAGTCTGACTCATAATTACCCGGTTACATTCGCAGGTTGGAAAAACATGTACTTAAGCAAAGGACAAATGGATCAATACAATTTTCCGTACAGTCCTGAATTTTTTAAAAACGGTTCAAGAACCGTTTACGACTATGTTGCTGACCATCTTGGATACAGACTTTATGTCGATCATGAAGGTAGTAGCGTAGCTGATAACGGAAGTCAGCTTACCTGCAAAATTAAACTGATTAATTATGGCTTTTCCGCACTGCATAATCCGAGGGAAGTTTATTTGGTGCTAACAAATTGTACTAATGAAGTAGTTAACCTGGTACAAGTGAATTCAAATCCTTCGACTTGGCATACAGGTGTAGATAATAGCCTGTCTGGGATTATACCTAAACCAGCAAATCTGACCAACTATAAAATAGGTTTATGGATGCCTGATTATGAAGGGAGCAAGACAAAATATGATCCCAGGTACGCGATTCGAATTTGCAATACCAATTCGCAATGGGAAGAGGTTAATTATGGAATTGACAAGAAAATTGGTATGAATGTTCTGGCATTTTCAACCTGTGCCAGTATTGTGCTTGATCCTGATACGTGCGTGGCTTCATGCTCAGACAGAGGGTCTGTTCAAACCACTTCTTCTCATAAATGGTTCCAGATACTTGATCAGGCAGGTGATCCAATAACAAAGTACATTACCGGTTCATCTTTTACTTTTGAAACCTGGTTCTATCTGGACGATATGTCGAAGGCAAAAGGCATGTTGTTTTATATTAACAATGGGATGCAGTTTGGTTTTAGTCCGAATGAAGCCCGACTTTTATTTCAAAACCCAGCCTCAGGTCGAACTGTCGATGTGTGGTTGGATTATACCAGTTTACCGGAATTTTCAGATTTAACAGCAGGAAAGTGGATACATCTTGCTTTGGTTGTGGATGGAAACAACTGGAAAGTGTACATGGATGGAACCGAACGCTATAATCAAACGTTGGCAGGAGGATATCGTGCCAATACGACTAATTTTCTGATTGGAGGTGATTGGTGGGGTAACTTTCAGGGCAAACTGGCAGAGACCAGGGTATGGAATAGTGCCCGAACAGCCTCTGAGATAGCCGACAACAGAAGAAAAATACTGCCAATAGCTACCCCAACGCTTATCTCAAGAGTTAATTTCGGAGAAGGTTCAGGTGAAAAGTCGGTAAATTTAAGCTCTGTTGGAGGCAATGCCTGGGCGAGTGCTGGTGGTGCATCCATAAACTGGGGATTGGTTTCAGAAAGACCTGCTAACCTAAGGATAACAGATATCACTTCAACCTCTTTTACTTTAACATGGGATGGAGGAACAGAAACTGAATATTTAATTGAGTTGACCAACGCCAGTACGTCAGTTGTAAATTATTTTTCAACATCAAGTAAGTCGTACACATTCACAAACTTGCTTGCTGCAAATACATACAAAGTAAAAGTGATGAGTTCAAAACCATTAGAAACCGGATATAGTGTTGGTGGTTTAATTCCGCTATTAACAACTACAGGAATGAATGTAAATCAAACTGAAGGGATTGAAATGCATACAGGCGAATCATACTGGCAAATTCACAGTCGTAATGGACATTCAATTCGCGCCAAGGTGTATAATCTATCCGGAACTAATGTAGGTGAATTTTTCAATAGCGAGACCGTGAATATTAATCATTCTAATTTCGCTAAAGGTATGTACATTATTAAGGTATATACAGTGGAAGGCGAATCTGTCTGTAAAATCATAAAATAAGAGACTTAATACTGAAATGTATGTCTTACTTAATTATCCAGTTTGGTTTAACTGATTAGATAGTATAACCTGGTTCGCACATTATTCTTTATAACAAATGCAAATTCTCCACAACATTGCCTGTCAGTTTGAAATACCCGGCAATATAACTGATATCACACCTTTCGGTCAGGGTCATATCAATAGTACCTATAAAGTAACGGTAGCCAATGAGCCGACCGAATATCTCCTGCAGAAAATCAATCATCTTATTTTTAAAGATGTTGAAATGTTGCAACAAAACATACTCCGAATCACCAACCATATCCGCATCAAACTGGCCGAGAAAAACGAAACTGATATCGACCGCAAAACGCTGACACTAGTTTCATCGAAACAGGGAAAATTCTATTATCAGGATGAAACAGGATACTGGCGAATGATGATTTTAATTCGGGACTCCTACACCTTCGAGGCTGTAACGCCAGAATATTCGTATGCGGCAGGAAAAGCCTTTGCTGATTTTCAGTGCATGCTGTCGGACCTGCCCGGAGAACCACTTGGCGAAACTATCCCCGATTTTCACAATATGGAATTCCGGCTTAAGCAGTTCAGAGATGCTGTGCAGGAGAACAAAGCAGGAAGAGTGAATGCTGTGGCCGACCTGATTGAAGAAATCGAAAATCGGGCAGAAGAAATGGTGCTTTGTCAGCGATTGTACCGCGAAGGAAAACTACCTAAAAGAATTAACCATTGCGACACTAAGGTAAACAATATGCTCTTTGATAGCGAAGGCAATGTATTGTGCGTAATTGATTTAGACACAACTATGCCCGGATTTGTAGTCTCCGATTTCGGTGATTTTATGCGTACTGCCGGTAATACCGGACTCGAAGATGACCCCGATTTGAACAGGGTTAACTTCAACATGGAAATATTCGAAGCTTTTACCAAAGGGTATCTTGAAATTGCGCGTTCTTTTCTGACTCCTCTCGAAATTGAACTTCTTCCTTTCGGAGCCCGACTCATCACGTATATGCAGTTTTCACGTTTTCTAACCGATTACCTGAACGGTGATACCTATTACAAAACTCATCATCCTGAGCATAACCTCCAACGCTCGCAGGCTCAATTAAAATTATTGCAGTCGATTGAATCCAATTACCCGAAAATGACGGCTTTTATTGCCTTAATCCTAAAATAAAAAATTACGTTCTCAGGAGACGGTGTTTTAAAATAGATGGAATTTTAAGCCATTGGTCGTAAAATGACGGTGAATTATTGTAGTTGTTGTCGTAGAATGACGGTATCTTATCTCCAGACTATGAAAAATTGAAATTTTGTATTAATTTCACGGTTTGATTAATCCAAGCCCATTCTTATGCACTCCATCCTAACCATCACTCCTTACCTGCAGCTGCATCCGGCCACAGTAGCCGATGCAGGAGAAATGTTTGCGCTTATTGATGCTAACCGAAGCTACCTTCGGCGCTGGTTACCGTTCATCGATGTAACGTTGGTTGTTGACGATTCAAAAGCATTCTTGAAATCAGTAGAGGACCATGCGGAGCGTAACCCGGTGTTTACCATTCATTTTCATGGTAAAATGGTGGGACTGGTGGGATTCAAAGATACCGATTACGATAATCTTCGTACTGAAATTGGCTACTGGCTGGCCGAAGGTGTTCAGCACAAAGGCATTATGACGAGCTGCGTGCGTACGCTGGTCGATTATGCCTTCAACGACATGGGAATGCACAGGATACAAATCCGCGTGGCCGAGGGCAATACCCCCAGCAAAAACATTCCCCGACGGCTCGGCTTCGTGAAAGAAGGCGTGGAGCGCGACGGGGAAATGTTGTCGGATAATGTGTTTGTTAATCTGGAAGTGTACAGCAAAATCAACGATTAATCATTCAACTCTCCTTTTTATTTTGCTTTCGATACGTTATCGGATTTACACCAAACATTTTCATAAAACATTCCCGGAAATATTTGGGGTCGTTAAAACCTGTTTTGTAGTTAATTTCCGAGATTGTTAGCGAAGATTCAATAAGCAGTTTTGCTGCTTCCTTGAGCCGGATAGTTCGTATGAAATTATTCGCGGATGAACCTGTCAGTGCTTTTAATTTTTTATTCAGCAGATAGGGTGTTGTGCTCATGTCTGATGCTAATTGAGTTACTGAAAATCCTTCATCAGCAATGTGTTCTATTACTATATCGATCGACTTAGACAAAAATTCCCTGTCAATATTATTGACTGATAATTTAGCTGAGTCGGTATACGGGCTCGATTGAAATTCCTTTTTCAGGAGCTCCCTGTTATGCACAAGCGAGCCAATCATCGCTTCCAGAACGTTCAAATCAAAGGGTTTGGGACAGTACAAATCAGCACCAGCCTCATAACCGCCAATCAAATCTTCATTTGTGTTTTTTGCAGTCAAAAGAATGACCGGAATATGAGAGGTTTGTTGCTCTGTTTTGATTCTTTTGGTAAATTCTTTACCATCCATTTCGGGCATCATTACATCCGATACAATTATATCGACTTCTGCAGTCTGCGCAATTGAAAGTCCTTCCATACCATTTTGGCCAAGTAATACTTCGTAGTGTGGTGAAAAATAATCGCTCAGGTATTGCAGGATAGAAAAATCATCATCGACGATCAATAAACTTGGTTTCGATTGTGTTGGAACATCATTTTTTGCAGTAGTACTTTCGTCACATTCTTTAGCGGTGTGAACGATTTCCGTTTCAACCTGGTTTTGCGGCTGTTGTTCGTTGTTCTCAACATACAGCGGCATATCGCGTATCGGAAATTCTATTGTAAAGGACGTTCCGATATCTACTTTGCTAACCATGGAGATAGTTCCACCGTTAATTTCCACCAGAATTTTCGAATAGGATAATCCCAGTCCGGTACCACTTTCATAAGGATTTACCTGACTGAAACGTTCGAATATGGTTGACTGAAATTCGGGAGGAATACCTTTTCCATTATCAGTTACAGTTATAATCAGCGTTTCTGAATTTTTGGTGATAGTGAGGTTAATTGTTCCTCCTACTGGTGTGTTTTTAAGCGCATTGGAAAGTAAATTGTACAAAACATGTTCATACATATTGTAATCCAGGCTGAATAAGAGGTACTTAAACGAGGTTTTAAATCGCAAACTGATTTGTTTCTGAAGGGCCAGTTCTTCAAAGGAATACAATGTTTTATTCGAAAAATCGATTATATCGGCAGATGTTCTTACGAGTTTCAGTTTTCCCTTTTCGTATTTTGCAAGATCGAGAAGCTGATTGATAAGTCGTTGCAGGATATTGGCGTTGTGGCTGATCAGGTTGTATAATTTTTTCTTTTCACCCGATGTAGTGTCCATCAGGAGTAACTGCTTAACAGGCGCTACAATCAGCGAAAGTGGTGTCCGGAATTCGTGTGAGATATTGGTAAAAAAGTTGGCCTGTAACTCAGACAACTCCTTTATTTTATTCTTCTCTATTTCAGCGATATCAAGTTCAACTTTTTTACGATAACTTATAATCGTATACTTGCTGAAAATAATGATAAAAAATACCAGGGCTACTAAGTAAGCGAAAATCGCATAAATAGTTAGCCACCAGGGTTTGGTTACAATTATTTCGATAGATGCGGCTTTATCTGTCCACACGCCATCCGAATTAGAGGCGAGAACCTCAAAAAAGTAATGGCCGGGAGGCATATTCGTATATTTTGCACTGCGATTCAAGGCAGACGTAACTATCCAATCAGTTTCAAAACCTCTTAAACGATATTTATACTGATTTTTTCCCGGATTGACATAATGCAGCGCTTCAAACCAGATTTCAAAATAGTTTTCGTTGTGTTTCAACTGAATAGTAGGGGATTCAGCCAAAGATTTTTTTATAAGTATCCGGTTTCCAAATTCTTCGCCAACCTTCACATTTTTATTAAAAACCGCAAATCCGCTGATTAAAACCTTTGGTTTAATTGTATCAATAAATATCTGATCCGGACGAAATACGTTAATGCCATTTATTCCTCCGAATACAATTTCCCCGTTACGTCTTTTGGCCGATGTCAGCGATCCGAATTCATAGTCCTGAAGTCCGTCGTTAATGTCGTATGTTATAAATTGTCCTTTGCCCGGGTTGTACTGAAACAAGCCTTTGTTCGACGAAATCCACAATACTCCGTTGTCGTCCTCCAGAATGGATCGAATAGTGCCACTTGTAAAGTAGTACTTATTGTTTAAGTTGTCAAAAGAAACAGGAAGGCCGGTTTCATCCAGCCCGGAATAATTTATATTCCCACTGAAAGTTCCAATCCAGACATTATTTCTTTTATCAAAAAAGATGGGTTCTACATAGTTTCCCGATAGATTCCCATACTCATCTGAGTTATAATAATATTTACAGGTATAGTTGTTATTTTCAAGATTTGAGGATGAGATAATCAGCAAGCCGTTACTGGTTCCAATCCACATATTTCCTTTAAAGTCAAATTTAATATTTCGAATCACAAAGGATTTTGGATCAATATTTTTCTCGTACGTTAAGTTGATAATTTCTGTTTTGTCTTTTTCTATATCGTAACGTATCAGATTTTTTGAATAAGGTCCTATCCAAATATACTTACCATTGGGATCGGCCGTGCAAACCAGTAAAATGTCTTCTTCTTTGGGTAATGGTATGTTCCTGACACTAAATTCAGGTTTTTGACCCCTGTAGTTGACCTTGATGCTTGAAAATGTTTTAAATACTGAGAACACCTGATCGCCTGCACTGCAAAAGGAATTTCCAATGGTTGAAACCATTTCGGAAGGAAGAAAAACAGGATTAGAATAGTCATTTTGGTAATTCGGAATAAACGCAATGCCAGTCCCCCTCGTTCCAATCCACAAATTTCCATTGTCATCCTCGTGAATTGAACGAATTCGATTGTTAAAGCCATTCGCAGAGGCATATTTATAATGATCAAATTTGGTTTTATTGGTATTTAATATACGTGCACCTCCCAGGTCTACCCCAATCCATATTTGATTGTTATTGTCTGTAAAAAGAGACTTTACATTTATTTGTTCTCCGATGTCAATTTTGGTGATTTCAGCATCTGCATTCGATCTTAGTTGATTTACGTGCATCTGGTGCAATCCTCTTTCTGTGCCTATCCAAAGTTTATTCTGAGAAATCGTAAGTGCTGTGGCCACGATACCCGATACTTTAGTCCAATTCCCGTAATTGCTGAGGTACGACATCATATATATACCATCACGGGAAATGCCAAACACAGCATCATCACCCGAATAAATCCGTGTCAGGCGTAATTCCGATTTTTTCTCAATCGTTTTTCCTTTAATCCTATACAGACCGTCCCACAAGGAAACCCATTCTGTTCCACGTTTATCGATAAAGATATTTCGTATTCGTTTTCCATTGGTTTGAATGGTCCGCTTAATTTTAATTTCAGAACTGGTATATTCCAGTTCAAGGAGTTTATATTCATCAGTAATCCATATTGTATTTGTTGTGCCTTTATGAATATACAAGCGGTTGTTTTTGTCAAACTCAGGTAACTCAGACACGGTTTCAGACAGCAGAATTGTTTGTTCGGTTATTAGATTATGAATCAAGGCGTCACCTGAAATACTTATCCATAGGTTTTTATAATTGTCTTCCTGTATAACGCCGTAAATTTGAGTCAGTTGTAGATTTTTTGGTGTTAGGTTCATTACTTTTGTACTAACTCCATCTGTACGGTTGAGGCCATCGGTGGTACTTAGCCAAATATACCCATAACTATCCTGCATGATGTTATTAACTTCACTTTGCGACAGACCATCCCTGGTGGTTAAACTGCGAATTTGCAAAGAGGCAAAACTATTCAACCAACTTATCAGCAGGAAAATGACTGAAATATGTTTTTTCATGGGATACTTGTATTTTGCTTCGTTAATAATCACAAATATAATGGTTTTTAAAATAACAAAATTGCCGTTCACTGTGGAGAAGTAATAACCGGATTGCATGTCTTTAGTTTTATTTAAACTCTATTTGAATGCTTAATGTGTATTTAATCAATGCTTTAGTGTCTTTTATGCTTACATAATCAGCCCACTTTCTTCCATTTCCAAACAGGTCGTTTAAAATTGCCCCTCGTTTTTTTTAAATACCTCCCCTGTTTGCTATGCATTTCTACCCTATTTTTGCAACGTTATCTTAAAACCAAATTCTAATACTCAAATCGACATGATCGCAAATCTGAATCGAAAGCACTTTGCATCTGCCTTTCTTTTAAGTATGTTGTCAACTGGATTTTCTCAAAATCCAACCCCCAACGTAATATTTATCCTTACTGATGACCAGGGATCGGGAGATTTAGGCTGTTATGGCAACAAAGAAATAAAAACTCCGAATATTGATGCACTGGCTCAAAATAGTATTCGTTTTTACAATTTTCATACAGGCACAACCAGCGCCCCGACAAGAGCCGGGCTTTTTACAGGCAGAAATTGTAACTCAACAGGAGTATGGCATACCGTACAAGGGCGATCTTACCTTGCCCGTGAAGAGGTCACGCTGGCTGAAACCTTTGTTAACTCTGGGTATTCAACAGGCATTTTTGGCAAATGGCACTTAGGCGAGGCTTATCCCTACCGACCACAGGACAGAGGATTTCAGGAAACACTGATACATGGAGGCGGCGGAGTTGGACAGCAACCCGATTACTGGGGTAATACCTATTTTGACGATACTTATTTCAGAAACGGAATTCCTGTAAAGCAAACAGGATATTGTACCGATGTATGGTTCAGAGAGGCCATCAAATTCATCGACAACAATAAGAAGAACCCGTTTTTTTGCTATATATCATTGAATGCCCCTCACTCTCCTTTTCATGTAGAGGAAGTTTACGCAGCACCTTACAGAAATAATCCGGCAGTTCCTAATCCTGAGTTCTACGGGATGGTAACAAATATTGACGAGAACGTTGGTATTTTAAAAAAGTACCTGAAAGAAACAGGACTTGATAAAAACACGATTGTAGTTTACATGACCGATAATGGAACAGCTGGAGGATCGACCTTCGATAAAGATGGATTTTTAATCAATGGTTTCAACAGGGGTATGAGGGGTGCTAAGGCATCACCCTATGAAGGTGGTCACAGAACGCCGTTTATTTTATCTGTGCCGGGAGTTAAAGCACGGGAAGTAAATGATCTTACATCCTATATTGATTTTATGCCAACACTTGTTGATCTCTGCCAGCTTAAAATGCCCCGTAAGGTACAATTCGATGGTGTAAGTTTACGACCTTTACTTAAGGGTGGAAAATTGCCGTCAAGAACCCTGGTGGTTGACACCCAGCGTGAAGAATTTCTACGTAAAGGGAAAATGTATTGTGTGATGAGTGATCACTGGCGACTGGTCAATGGAAACGAGTTATACAACCTGGATTCAGATCCTGAACAGCGCACAAATATTGCAGCGCAGCATCCCGGAGTAGTAGCAAAGCTAGCCGTGGAGTACGAAAAATGGTGGGAAAAAACATCGGTTCGTGCAGATGAATTTCAATATATCAATATTGGTGACCTCTCTACCACTACATTATTGAGTCATGATTTGCACAACGAAGAAAACAAACTTCCGGCATGGAATCAGGAAATGGTAAGGCGCGGAATACGCAGTGATGGATACTGGACAGTTGAGGTCTCCAAATCAGGGGTATATCAGTTTCAGTTGATGCGATGGCCGGTTGAATCAGGGTTGGGTTTATTGGCATCAGCACCCGAAGGCAGGTCTGTTCCCAACGGGAAAGCATTTAGCCAGGGGAAGCCTTTGGAGATTAAAAGTGCTGTAATGCGAATTGGGTCCAGGGAATTGAAATCTACCATTTCAGGAAATTTCGAAGGTGCCTCAATTGATTTTACAGTTAAATTAGAGAAAGGGAGGTATACGTTAAGTGCCGGGTTTATTGATGGTACCAACTCTACATTCTCACCTTACTATATTGTTGTTAATTCCACTAATTTAATATCAGAATAAAAATGAAAAACATTGCATGGATTATTGGTTTCGGGCTGATGGTAAGCCTTCTTGGCTGTGATACTGAAGATTACGGTCAGTATCAGACTTTTATTAAAGGAGATTGGGAAGGCACAGAAAGAGTCGACGGGCTGCGTGATTCTTTGAGTTTGTTGAAATACCATTTTGAAGAATCAGGAAAGGCGTTATTGATAATATGTAAATTAAATTCAGCTAAAGTGTCGGGCCTTGACACAATAAGTATCAATACAGGATCCTATGTGTTGAATGGGAATAAGTTGCATGCAAAAACCAACTATGTTGTTTCTGCCAATATTCGTGAAAGTATGTTGCAAGCAAATATTTTGTTTCTGAATCAGGACTCAATGGCGCTTGAAACCACCGACGGGCTTAAAAGAACCCGCGTCGGTATGTTTAAAAGAATAAATTAATCACTATTAATACCATGAATACATGAAAAGCAAGCTTTACCTGATTTTGGCCGGACTATTATTTACATTGGTAACTTATTCTCAGCGAACAATATCCGGCGTGGTAGTAGACGAAAACAACGAGCCGATTATTGGAGCAAATGTTATTATTAAAGGTTCAAATCTTGGAACTGTAACCGATTTACAGGGAGGGTTTACGGTTACCAATGTTACTAATCGAACCATTTTGCAGTTTACCTATATTGGATACCAGCTTCAGGAGTTGCCTGTTGGCAATTTAAGAGAAGTAAAAGTAAAATTAGAACCAGTTAATGTTGAATTAGAAGACCTGGTAGTTATAGGTTACGGTTCAGTTCGAAAGAGCGACCTGACAGGCTCGGTTTCCAGCATCAAGTCCGATGCCCTTGAAAAATCCATTGGTTCTTCGTTTGAAAATGCGTTAGCCGGAAAAATGGCAGGCGTACAGGTGGTTCAGAATTCAGGTACTCCGGGTGGCGGTTCAACGATCACAATACGTGGGAGTAACTCCTTAGGGAGTGGGTCTCCTTTATATGTTATTGATGGAGTTCCATACGACAACACAGGTATTTCAGGTTTTGAATCAGCAGGAGCATCCATTAGTCCGCTGTCGTTGATCAATCCATCGGATATTGAGTCCATGGAGGTTTTAAAAGATGCATCAGGAACAGCAATTTATGGTTCCCGTGCTTCCAACGGAGTAGTATTGATAACCACTAAAATGGGACGTGTAGGTCTTGGACGGGTGAATTTTGATATTGACTATGGCATTGCAGAATTCAACAATTACATAAAAATGCTTGATGCCAATCAATATTATATTATCCGAAATGAATCTGGAATCAATGTTGATGCAGCAACGCTTGACCTGGCAAACAGGGGAATGTTACCCACTTATGATTGGCAGGATATCGTATTTAAACAGGGAATGACGTTTAACGCCAATTTGTCTTTCTCAGGAGGGACAAATAATGTCAGGTATTTGGTTTCGCTCAATCGATTCGAATACGAAGGTGTGCTGGCAAAAACCGGATTTAAGCGAACATCCGGGAGAGTAAATCTTGATTATCAACTGAAGAAAAACTTCAAAATGGGAACAAGAATCAATCTTTCCAATATACAAACAGACGGATTACCAGCCTCAACAAATGTACTGGGCGGACCAACAGGAACAAATAGTATTATCAGCCGGGCATTACGGATGAGGCCATATATCAGTCCCGAAGCCACCTGGATTCAATCATACGATCCAACAGAATTTAACGACATAGAGGATTATAGCCCCCTGATGGCAATTAATTCTATTACGCAGCAAAATAATTCGATTCAAGCTCAGGCTAATATATTTGGAGAATATGAAATTGTAAAAGGATTGACTTTTCGCGCTACAGGTAATTATAGTTCGCGCAACGATGCTGCACGGTATTATCAGGACAGAAATTTACCGTATGGTTATTCAGAAGGAGGATGGGCCAGGGTTATGAATACGGATGTAGCATCTTATTCGAACGAAAACACACTTTCCTACAACAAGCAAATTAACAAAAAAACACGCATCAATGCTGTGGTGGGAACCAGCTTTCAGATTTCCACATTTGAGTCGATTACGAATTCCGTTAAAGGCTTTCCGAATGATAAGCTGCTTTGGAACAATCTTTCAGCGGGTATCAATATTGAACCTTCATTGAACAATGTAAACGAGACAAGATTGGTATCGTGGTTTTCGCGGGTAAATTATAGTTTGCTGGATAAATATTTACTTACACTCACAGGGCGTGTTGATGGTTCCTCAAAATTCTCAAAAGGAAATAAATATGGATTTTTCCCTGCGGCTGCATTGGCATGGAGGGTAAACCAGGAAGAATGGATGCAGGGGATTGATGAGGTTCATAATTTAAAATTAAGAGCGTCCTACGGGGTAACGGGAAATCAGTCGTTGCAACCTTACCAGTCATTGATTCAAATGGCCAGTAGCAGTATGATATTTGGGAATGCAGATGGTATCAATACTGAATACGTTGGATATACTTTCCCCGGTAGTTTGCCAAATGTAAATCTTCGATGGGAGACCACCGAACAAATGAATGGAGGGATTGACCTGGGATTATTTAAAGGGAGAGTTGAACTGGTTGCTGATTACTACGTAAAAAACACCAGGGATTTGCTGGTTAGTGCTCAGGTGCCAAAAACAACCGGCTATGCCACGTCTTTACTCAACTTCGGTAAATTACAGAATCGTGGATTTGAGTTTTCATTAACAGGCGATATTCTTAAATCCACTAAGTTCAACTGGAGTTCCACATTCAATATTTCGTTTAACAAAACCTACGTAGTTGATCTTGTTGAGGATAACTTTGATTCCGGTTATTCATTACCCTGGAATGGTCACAGCACGCAACGATTGATGAAGGGTCAGGAGCTGGGCGTGTTTTGGGGGTATATGCGCGACGGAATTCGCCAGAAGGATGAACCGGATCCTGGTTATACAGTAATAAGTAAACCTGTTGAAGTGGGTGACCAGAAATATAAAAACTTTAAAGAGGATGATGTTATCAATGCTGAAGATAAAACAATCATTGGTTCAGCACAACCTGATTTTACGTTTGGATTTAACAATACCTTCAATGCTTATGGTTTCGACCTGAGTGTATTCGTGGATGGTTCATATGGTGGACAGATATTTAATATCAATGCCATACAGGGAATGAATTTCGGACAGCAGCAACAATTTGAAAAGGTTATGGAGCGATGGACTCCGGAAAATCCGGGAAATATCTATCCAAAGGTAAAATTTTCTAACAACGAATCTAATTTCATGATTAGCGACAGGTATATTGAGGATGCCTCATTCCTTAGGATTCAGAACGTTACGCTGGGGTACGAGATGCCACAGAAACTGGTTTCAAAATTAAAAATCAATAAATTAAGATTCTTTGTGTCAGTAAATAATCTATATACATTAACCAATTATTCCGGGTATTCTCCCGATGTATCCGTTTTTGGAAGCAATCCTCTGAGTATGGGTCACGACAATGGATCGTATCCCAATCCGACTAATTACAAGATAGGTATGAATATAGGATTATAATAATAAATGAGACGAATATGAAAAAATATATTTTATATGCAGTGGCAGGTTTGCTGTTATTTTCCTGCGATAGTTTTCTGGAAGAAGTTCCAAAAACCACGATTTCAAATGAAAACTTTCTTGAAACAGAGGATGATGTTAATTCTGCAATTTATCCGGTCTACCGGACTCTTTTACTACAGGGCACCTATGGTCGTTACTGGCCGATAATTGATGTGGGTACCGATGATGTAGGTACTAACAGCACTGCCAACGGACAGTTAGGCTTTGCCAATCATGCTCTGGACGGAGGGCAGGTTTTTTTTGATAAATCGCTGGTTTGGGACACTTGGTGGACAGGTATTAACGCGGCAAACTATGTAATTGATGGTTTAAAGACAATGGATGTTGATTCAGTGTTCATGAAAAGTGCAGAAGCTGAAATGCGTTGCATGAGAGCATTTTATACATTTCAACTGGTCAGGTCATGGGGCGATGTTCCTATCATGGACTATTTTGTTAACAGTGCCACCTATGAAAAAGCTAAAACAGAACCTCGTCAACCGATTGATTCAGTATACAAAAAACTGATAATTCCTGATTTGGTACATGCTTCAGAACATGCACCATCGGTACAGGCCATGACCGGTCGCGCAACCAAATGGTTGGCCAGAACCATTTTGGCAGAGGTATATGCTACCAGAGCCGGACAGTGGCGTGATTCAAGAACAGGTGAATTTAAAATGGCATCAGAAACCGAAAGAATGAGATACTGGCAAAATGCCCGTGATGCAGCATGGTCCGTTATTAGTCCAACAGCTGGATGTCCAAATAGTTTAGTGACTGAAAAAACAACTACATATCCCAACCCCTATGCTCAGAACTGGGAGCGTAATTTCACAAAAGAATCATTGCTGGAGGTTGGCGCTATTGGGAAGGCCGGTTTGGGGAGCTGGTTGACACGAGAATGTTGGATTGGAATCAATGGTGGAAATTTTTGGGGAGGTACAAATGCAAGACCGTTTGGAGGAACTGCGACGGTAAATAATATGCGTTTTACAGGAGCAGCCAATGTAGGTTCATTTATTCCCCGCCCCGATTTATTTCAAAAAATGGAACCCGGTGATTTGCGCAGGTGGGGACTTTTAACGAGGTACGATGAAGGTACAACCATTTACCTGTGTCAACCCGCTTTCAGAAAATATGTTGATTTTCGTGTTGCGACCGCAAAACCGGGCACATCGTTTCAATATGCTGCACGAAATTTCGTAATTTACAGATATGCTGATGCCTTATTGTTATTTGCAGAAGCAGATAACGAACTCAACGGACCAACCGCTGAAGGAATTGATGCAATTAATAAAATCAGATTACGGGCAGGTTTAGCGGTTCTTGAAGCATCAAAGACTGCTGATAAATCAGCTTTTCGTTTGGCTATCAGAAACGAACGCCGGTTTGAACTACACGGAGAATGTAAGCGGCGGTTTGATTTAATTCGTTGGGGAGAATTTATCAATGCGACTCAGAACTATTCAACTGCCTGGTTGCCAGCAGATAATCCAAAGCCGGGCGGTGGCTCTTACATGTCCGGAACATCATTCATAGTTGGAGCTCCACGTGCAGAAGCGAACGAAAAAGTTCATTTATTCCCAATTCCTTTGAAAGAAATGAATTTACATGCTGACTGGTACGACAATAAAGGCTATAATAAGGATTTTGTTGAATAAACCGGATTTTGAAAAGTAGTGTCGACAACAGAGTATGAGTAGTAAAAGTAAAAATATTGGTCAATGGATGGTGGTTTCGTTGGGACTGCCGGTGGTTGTATTCCCGCAAGCGAATGCTGTGGGCGAACCCGTCAATAATCTATCGAATTCACGGCCCAATATCATTTTTATTTTTGCAGATGACTGGGGATTCGGGGATTTGGGAGTGCATGGTCACAAAGGATTAAAAACGCCTCATTTGGATAAAATGGCGAGTGAAGGGATTGATTTTCACCAATTTTATGTGTGTAGTCCTGTTTCATCCTCCAGCCGTACTGCTCTCATTACCGGACAGTTTCCAAGTCGACATCTCGTACACGAACACTTTGCTGCTCCTGAATTGAATGAATCGCGGGGGATGCCCAACTGGCTAAATCCAGCTGTTGTTACGCTGCCTAAATTGCTGAAACAATCAGGCTACAAAACTGCTCATTTTGGGAAATGGCACCTGAGTAGTGATGGAAAAGCAGGAACTCCGTTACCCGTTGAATATGGTTATCACGAAAGCAGGGTATACAATGGTGCAGGGCCTCAGGTAGAGCGGGGACCAGCAGAGTATCCAACTGCAATATTCACCGAAAACAGTGTGAATTATACCCAGGATTTTATTCGCGCCAACAAAAACAGTCCGTTTTTTGTCAATCTCTGGATTCATGAAACCCATCAGCCCATTGAACCGTCGCCCGAAATGAGAATTCCTTACAAGGATGTTCCCGAACCACAGCAGTCTTATTATTCTGTTGTTAGCTCAGCAGATAAGCATCTTGGAAGGCTTTTTCAGTTTCTAAAGGACGAAGGTCTGGATGATAATACGCTGGTTGTTTTCTCGTCGGATAATGGTCCCGAACATAACAATGCTCCCACAACCTGGAATTCTGTTGGAGAAACTGCCGGCTTGAAAGCCCGAAAAAGAAGTTTGTACAATGGAGGTGTCAAGGTGCCATTTATTGTACGGTTTCCCGGCGTTGTGCCTGCCGGAAAAGTCGACTCAACAACTGTACTGGCTGCGGTCGATATTCTACCAACCTTGTGTGATGTTGCGGGAGTTAACTTACCTGAAGGCTATGTCTCGGATGGAGAAAAAATTACCGATGCTTTGATTGGCAAAACATTTAAACGAAACAAACCAATTTTTCAATACTGGCAGGGTAGCGCAGCAGGATTAAACTGGCCACGGCTAAGTGTGATTGACGGTAAATATAAATTACTGATGACTTATGATAAGAGCAGGATTGAATTATACGATCATCTGAACGATTGGGGAGAAATGGTAAATCTAGCGGAAAAAGAACCGTCGGAGGTTGCTCGTTTATCGGAAATGTGCTATTCCTATTACCACTCCTTACCACTAACGAAACACATTATTCCCGGAGTTACTTTAATTTCGGCAGCCGAAGCTTCCGATGTGATTATTTACTCATCGGGCGACAGACTTCATGTTCATACTCCGGCTGAGTGTGCTTTATCTGTTTTCCGGGTCGATGGAAAGCATGCCGGGCATTACATACTTTCAATGGGATATTCATCATTTGCACTTTCTGCAGGATTCTACATTATCAGGTATGAGTTGGAAAAACGTGTATACTATAAAAAAATTCAGATTAGTCAACCTATGTAGGTAGGATGACATTAAACCATTATTAAATTAGTTGTATTTATGAAAATTAACACAAGTCAATCTTTACTTCTTGGTTCTGTTGTCACACTGTTAAGTTCACCGGTGTATTCTCAATCAAAATCAGATAGTAAGAAAGAGGAAATGAAACCATCCCGTCCCAACATCATTTTTATTTTTGCAGATGACTGGGGATTTGGTGATTTAGGAATCCATGGACACAAAGGATTGAGAACACCGAATCTTGACAAAATGGCAAGTGAAGGAATGGATTTTCATCAGTTCTATGTTTGTAGTCCGGTATCTTCGTCAAGCCGTACTGCCCTGGTAACAGGTCAGTTTCCAAGTCGCCATCTTATCCACGAGCACATTGCAAGTCCTGAATTAAATGAACAAAGGGGTATGTCCGGCTGGCTCGATCCAGGTATTACATTGCTTCCCCGTTTATTACAGGAGTCAGGCTACCGCACAGCTCACTATGGGAAGTGGCATTTGAGTAACGACGATGTAAAAGACGCTCCGCTGCCAGTTAAATATGGCTACCATGAAAGCCGGGTGTTCAATGGCCCGGGACCGAAAGTGGAACGTGGTCCTAAAGAATATCCTTCAGCACCTTTCACCGAAAACTGTGTGAATTATACGATCGATTTTATCAAATCAACTAAAGATGCACCATTTTTCATTAATCTCTGGATTCACGAGACTCACCAGAAGATTGAACCATCACCCGATATGAGGGTGCCTTACAAAGATGTACCTGAACCTCAACAATCCTATTATTCGGTAGTAACCTCAGCGGATAAGCATATTGGCCGATTGATGCAGTTTTTAAAGGATCAGGGCCTGGACAAAAACACACTGGTAATTTTTTCGTCAGACAATGGCCCGGAACACAATAATCATCCAACAACCTGGAACTCGGTAGGAGAAACAGGCGGATTGAAAGGGAGAAAGAGAAGCCTGTATGGTGGTGGAGTAAAGGTGCCTTTTATAGTACGTTTCCCGGGAGTAGTCCCCGCTGGCAAGGTAGATGCAACAACAGTTATAGCTGCTGTAGACATGTTGCCAACCTTGTGCAGTATCGCTGGTGTAGGTCTTCCATCGGATTATAAACCGGATGGAGAAAATGTTCTGAAAGCTTTTAAAGGGCAGAAAATGGAACGCTCGAAACCCATATTTCAGTACTGGCAGGGGAATGCAAGTGGTTTAAACTGGCCAAGATTAACTGTTGTCGATGGAGAATGGAAGTTGCTGATGAATTACCACAAAACAAAAATCGAATTGTACAAACATCTTGTGGATTGGGGTGAAGAAAACAATGTTGCAGAGCAGTATCCTGAGGTAGTTAAGCGTCTTTCAGGGATGTGTCTCGATTATTATCACTCATTGCCATTAAGAAAAAAAATAATTGAATGATTTCTTTATAAACTCTCTTAAATATTATAGTATATGAAAAAAATTACAGTACTTCTTTTAGCGGTTTTAGTAACAGTAACCGCAGCCAATGCTCAGTTATCGGGCGGTGGCACCGAACAGAATCCGTATTTGATTTCCAGTCTGGATGATCTAAAGTTTTTCAGGGATCAGATTAATGCAGAAACAAATGTGGATGAGCCAACAACCAGTCTTTATCAAAAGGCCGGAGTTTATTTTAAGCTGGTTTCCGATATTGACCTTACAACCGAAGATTGGTTGCCCATTGGTAATGCTAATACTGTATTCAGAAGTTTTAGAGGAACGCTGGATGGAAACGGTCACAAAATTACAAACCTGAAAATTGGCTCAACAACCACACGTGCAGCTTTTGGTCAGGCGGGTTTGTTTGGTTATTCCAAGAATAACGCAGTACTTAAAAATCTTACTATTGAAAATGCTGCAGTATATAATGGAACAGTTGCTTCTCTGAATCAAACAGCTATTCTGGTCGCGAATGCCAATTTAACCACGATTCATAACTGTCATGTGTCGGGAGTTGCCGATTGTTTGCATACCTCCAAAGG
Source organism: Paludibacter sp. (assembly GCA_034002585.1). GTDB lineage: Bacteria > Bacteroidota > Bacteroidia > Bacteroidales > Paludibacteraceae > Paludibacter. Next base: position 15,559 of record JAVFAG010000015.1, on the reverse strand, counting down.
AGTTCAGGTAGGCGGAATAGTTGCAAACGGCATAGATATTACGTTAATTAATTCATCAGCAAATGTGACAATAAATGCAGAGTCGACAGTCAATACCGGTACTCAGATAGCTGTAAATTCCGGTGGATTAGTGTCGGTTCTTGCTGTTTCGGCAACCGGATCGATTATTAAAAACTGTTTTAGTAAGGGGTCAATAATTGCAACTTCTGCAATGCCTTCAGGTACAGGTAATTTTGTGTATGCCGGAGGGATTGTAGCTAACAGCGCAGCCGGTAATGCCACCTATCAAAACAAGATTATCAATTGTTATTCATCCTGCAACTTAACCAGCACATCGACAGGCACAGTTATCAGTTATGCCGGAGGTATTGCCGGAAGTAACGGGAACTATGGCACTATCAGCAATTGCATAGCATTAAACCCCTCCATCACATTCAACTCAGGCGCAACAACTAAATCGGCCAACCGTATCACTGGTAATAATGCAGCAACCAGCACAGTACTTGCCGATAATTATGCATCCGAAGGCATGACAATTACCGGTTATACACCAACTTCCAATATCACGGGTAAAGATGGTATTGATTTGGGCGTAAACTTACCAAAGAATCTGCTCAACAGTTATATTCAATCCAATCAGGCACCTTCAGGTTTCAACTGGTTATTCTGGGAAACCAACGAAGGAATCAACGCAGGACTGCCTTACTTGCTGAATTCTCCGCCAACGACTACGAATGAAATTCAAATTGAAAAGAATAAATTTTATGTTTCCCATGGAAAGATAGTCTTTTATGATTGTGTAGTAGGGAAAACAGTTTCAGTTTACAACTTAAAAGGGGAGTTGGTTAAACAACGTATGTTTACTTCCGACCGTACCATTATTGAATTACCTTCAGGTCTGTATGTTGTTACAGGTGGACATAAAGTGCTGGTTAATTAATCAATATTATTTATGAAATTAGTAGTTGCAGTTGTATCATTACTTCATGTAAGTTCAATACTGAACTTGCAATCACAGGAAGCATCCAAAATGCCTGAATTTACCTGGGACAAAATTCAGTTGTATTTTCATGGACGTAAGGCGACTGCCTTTACTAATACTGAAATTGCTTATTTAGCACAGTTTCCACTGATTACACTTGAGAAAACAACAGGTAACCAGACCTATACCACCACAGAAGAAGGTTCAATTCAGGCAGCACGTTCCATTAAGGCAGTCAATCCAAAAGCCAAAGTGTTGTATTACAGGAATGTAATGGTGCATTATGGAACTTACGCCGTAAACCAAAGTCTAAGTGCTATCAGCGACCCGTTTTTGAAAAACAGGACAACCGGTGAAGTTTTACAGCTGGTAGGAGCCAATCCAGGATATGATATTTCGAAAGAAGCTGTCAGGAAGTGGTGGGTTGATCATTGTATTGCAATGTCGGAACAACCTGAAATTGATGGAATTTTTGTAGACGGGAGTGTGAAAGCTCTCACTCCCGGTTACTTTCTTACTGAATTGGGGCAAGCCAAAAAGAATCAAATATTGGCTGGCTACGATTTAATGATGGAGAGCCTGAAATCAAGAATTAGTCAGGAGAAACTAAATTTTGCCAATTTAATCAGAGCGACATTGGATGATTCAGGGTTGGAACGAATGCATTTTTTTGATGGTTCATATATAGAAAATTTTATTGGAGATAAAGATTATATTGCAAAGGGAATAGCAGCAGCACAATCTGTAGCTCGTCAAAATAAATTGCTAACCTTTACTTTTTTTATTACCGATAATCTTCCATCCGAGATTCCAACTGATGAAAATGGATATCTTGTTTTATCCGAAGAACACCAGAACTTATTCAACTTATACCTGGCAATTTACCTCATATGTGCCGAGAAATACAGCTATTTTTTGGTTACAGAAAACTACGATATAAACCCCGGAAAAAACAGATTCTGGATGAAACAATTTGCCGAATACAACAAAGCTCTTGGCAGACCTTTAGGAGTAGCCTTCAAAAACGGCTATATCTATACCCGTGAGTTTGAATACGCTTCGGTTCGGCTGAATTTAAACACCATGACGGGGACGATTAACTGGCATTCAAGTCCAAGTAATGTTACACCGACAGCTCAGGGTCAGATCACTGTTCATTCAGCGAATAAGAAGCTTTATTTGTCATCTGGTATTGGACAGACTATCCGGGTGTATAATCTGATGGGTGAAGTGGTTTGGAACGGATTTATAAACCATGAAGTGACCGAAATACCATTGCCTTCGGGTGCTTATGTTGTAAACCAACTGAGAAAAATTATCATAATTTGAAATCAACACTAAATTTCTATTCAATGAGTAACTATTTTAAACTGATTGTTTTATCAGTAAGCTTACTGGCATTTTTATCTGTAAATGGTCAGAATAAAAAAGGATATCCCGAATTCTCATGGGACAAGATTCCTGTCTGTATTCACCTCCATAAAAAAACAGGGGACTTTAGCACTTCCGAAGCTAAATTTATTGCGCGATTCCCCATTGTTTGTATCGAAAAAAGTCAGGCTGTCGATGTATATAATGGAATGGAACAGGGAACTTTTAATGCCTCACAGATCATCAAAAAGTTCAATCCGAAATCCAAGGTGCTGTTTTACTGGAACAGCAGAATTGATTACGGCCAGTTATATTCGTTTGGAAATATTTTAGACGAAAATGCTCATCCCGAATGGGCCATGACAGACCTGAAAGGGGAATTGGTAACCGTACAAAATGGAAGGCGAAAAACCTATGACCCCACGATTCCCGGGTTTCGGAAATGGTGGGTGAAAATTCCTGTTCAGGCTGTTGCAAAAGGTAAACTTGATGGTGTATTTGTAGATGCTGTATTGCAGTATGCCGGTGGCGAAAACGTAAAGGTAAAACAATACGGTGAACAGAAATACAGGGAAATTATGTCGGGTGTATTTGATATGATGGGTGAGTTGAAAAATCAACTGGGAAAAGACCAGCTTGTGATTGCTAATGCCCTGAGAGGAACCAATGCAGCCCCGGATAACGGACGCATTTTTTATCCATACATCGATGGTGCCATGATTGAGCATTTTTGTGATTTAAGCGGCAGAAGTAAGGACGTAATTGCAAGGGATATTGAATTGCTTCAGGATGCAGCTGAAAAAGGGAAGATTGTAATTGCAAAAGGATGGCCCAGGCTCAACTTCACAAATACTGCTGAGATAAGGGCTATGTCGCAAAAACAGTTGGAAGATATGAGCAGGGCGGATATCGTTTTTCCCCTGGCAACTTTTTTGGTTGGTGCTGGCAAATATGCTTATTTCTGCTATTCGTGGGGTTATGACCATACTCAGGGAGGGATGATTGACTATCCGGAATACAACAAACCACTTGGTGAACCATTGGGGCCAGCCCAAAAGAATGGTTACATCTACACAAGAGAATTTAAAAATGCTTCGGTTTTCACAGATATTGAAAACCGGATAGGGAAAATTGATTGGAAATAAATCCCCGGTTATACTGATAATAGCCTTTTTCGGATTATCGTTAAATGATTATAGGAAATGAAGAGTAAAAGTGCAAAATATTACCTGTTAGTAGTTCTGTTGGTAATAATGGGATATGGAAAACTCATTGGGCAGCTTCCATCAAAATTATTCGAAAATCAGCGCGATTTTTCATATATGTGGTGGATGAACACGGTTAAAACAAACAACAACAGAACATTTGCCATTAAAACAAACAAGTATGCCCTTGCATTTGATTACTCAACACTTTCAATAAACAACCTACTGATAAATTCAGCTGATATTGACGGGAATACGGTGCTTAGAGAGAGCAATGCAGAAAGTTTTCCAACTTCAAATCAGATTGTATTCAACTTTGGTATGGTTACCAATGGAACAGTGAAGTGGTGTACGAGAAATTCAGGAGTGCTTGCTGATTGTCAGCTGGTTGAATCCGGGAAATATTTTCACCGCAGGTTTATTAATAAACTTCCCGACTTAACCAACTGTGATAGTTATAACAGCGGGCTGGAAATTTCATCGTGGTCCGACAGGCTTACGTTTATTCTTCGAACACTCCCTACGATTAAGTTGCAGCATACCGGGTTAATCATGTCAATATCTTTTCCGTCTTCCTATAGTACAGTTCTGACGAAAGGTGATTTCAGAGCATTTAAAAATCCGGCAAACGGATCCGGTTATATTGTTATGAAATCCAAAACATCATCTGATCTGACTGTTTTAGGCAGTTCTGTTACAGTTCGTTACCCGGCAGTTGCATCAAGCCAGGCAGGAATAGAATTATCGACAGGTATGATTATTTATCCTGTATCGTCAGATATTGACAAACGATTAGATGACATTTATGCACAGGAAACCTCGCCGCTGACAGTTACGGCTACACAAAAGATGCCTGCCAATGCAGGACTCAATGTTGCTTATGACCCTGATTTAGGATGGCATCAGGTTATGCTTCGAAATGATGGAAATTCAAGTGACCCGGTTACACGAAACAACCGGATGGAACAAGTTTCTTTTTCGATTGCTAATACATCTTCCACTGATAAAACTGTTCGGTTGAATTTTGCAAAAGAACGACAAAATACCGGTTTAAGTGTTTTCAGCATCACTGGGATTTCGGCTGTCTTGCGCGACGCTTCAGGTAATCCTATCGGCATTCCGGTTCAACTCTCTAAAAACTGGCATACATCTACAGCTGTGGATGCTGCAACTCAACGATTCAGAGGTACATGGTACAGGGGGTTGTGTGTCATGACTGTTCCTGCCAATACAACAGTTTCGCTGGAATATACCAGTGTTAATGCGCTGTGGGGCGGGGTTCCGGCGGCATCGCACGCACAATTATGTTTAGTGGGGTGGGGTGCCAATCAGCTGTGGGAACAAGCTGCAATCGGTTCCTGGGGAGAAAGCATAACCTATGAACCTGATTTGACGCAGGCCGGAGCTCCTGTATTGGATTTTCGGCCATTGATGATTAAAGCTGTTGACGGCGCACTGTGGGGTTGGACTGGCAATATGGGTGGAGCGGATATTTTTAATTATAAAAAAACATCCGGTACCCGCGCCTGGCATAGTCGAATGCGAACTCAATACAAACGATATAGCCCTAATCTAACTGAAGTGATTTACGCAGGTGTTACAGATGATAACGCTGTAGCGTTTGAATATTCTACCTCAGTGGGTCGTTCGGATGATATTGTGAGAGGAATCTATAAAATTAAAATGCAGGTCTTGAAAGATTTTACTTTCAGTGATTTTGTGTTCTTCCAGGCTGCAGCTGCCACGTATAAATATACCCGATCGAATACCCTGGCATGGGGAAATGAAACAGGTTTGGTAAAGCAATGGAATGCCACCATCGGATCAACTGCTAAGTATATCACCGAAAAGGAAGTAGCAACAGGAAATCTACCCTGGTTCTCATTTACAAATTCAGTACTTTTCTCCGATCCCGGAAAATTTCTGCCAGCCAACCGGGGATTTGTGATTAGAAAATGGAACTCGAAAATCAATGGTATAGAGAATGTCCCACCCAGTTTTGCTGAGTTTTGTGCTGTAGGTGGACATGGTCAGCCAAGCGGAATAATCAACATTACACCTCCAAAGGAATCTACAGAATTTAAAAAAGGTGATTATTTGGAAGCTGAAATCGTCTTATTTCAGTTTCCCATGGTGCTGAATGATTATTATGGTCCTAATACTAATCTGGTGAATGCACTCACCACCAAAGTGAACACCTGGAAAATGGTGTACAGAGAAGCAATTGGCAATAATCTTGAGTTAACTACCTTTAAAGGAATTAAAATCAGCGATTATCCTGTAAAAATTGAGGCAGTAAATGACTTTGCACATTTTTCGATAGCCGGAGGACTGGGCTATGTTCCCATTACAATTACGAATGTAAGCACCTATCTTCATCCTGAATTGTATGAAAAGCGGAGTGGTTCATGGGTAAAAATTAATCAGAGCAAGTACGGAAACGATTTCTGGCAAACCGATTACAATGCTGGCACAGGTAAATGGGAAGTCACCTATACTATCAGTCTTGATACTGAAAACGATACAAGGACAAACAGAGAATTCAAATTCCACTTCAAAGACGGGGATGTAACACAGAATACAGGTGCCGGTTCATTAACAAAAATTTCAGTCACTCCCTCATTCTCGCGGAATGGAAATACAACCTTCAACATTAATGGATGTGAGCCATCAGAGAAATTTCTGATTAAACTACTTGATTCAGATAGCAAAGTAGTATACAATGCTGCTATCCAGAATAGTTCAGATGTGAAGTTCACGATTAACCTTAAAACAGGAGTTTATTTGATATGGTTGCAAAGCGAAGAAACAAAACATGTCGAAAAAATTATCATCTCGGGAAATCACAAGCAGCTCATCAACCATCAGATGATAAAAAGTTAAGTTAAAAAACAGGAAATAATATCAAAGCAATGACAAGAAAGTTTAGTCTATTACTCGCGGCTTTAACCATACTTTTTACAGTTGGCGCGAACACTACAGTCTGGAATTTAACAGAATTGAATCAGACACCTGAATATAAAGTTATCTCACAGAAAAACTCAGTGCTTGGGCTGATTTATAAAGGAGCAAATTACAATGGAAGTAAATCAGATGTTTTTGCTTATTACTGCACACCAGGCATATTAATGGGCGATCCCTCATTGGATAACAATCTACCAGCCGTGGTATGCGTGCATGGCGGTGGGGGTAAAGCCTATCAGCAATGGGTGAAAATGTGGGCTGCAAAAGGGTTTGCAGCTATATCCATGGATTTAAGAGGATATGGACCTGACAGCATAAGATTGCCAAACGGCTTTGTGGAAGAAAACTTTAAAACGCCTTATTTTGTATGTCACGACGATCGAACAAAAGATTGGTTTTATCAGGCTGTTGCAAGCGTGGTAACAGCACATTCGTTAGTGCGTAGTTTCAGGGAAGTCGATCCTCAACGTACTGCAATTACAGGAGTAAGCTGGGGAGGAATCATTACTACCCTGGTAGCGGGTTTGGATAATCGTTTTAAAGTTGCCAGTCCTGTATATGGTTGCGGATTTCTATACCAGTCGGGGTCAATGGCTCATCAGATCAAGCGTCAACCTGCTTTTGCACAGGAAAGGTGGAAAATGCAGTACGATCCTTCTAATTATCTTCAATCCATCAGGATTCCAGTTTTGTTCGTGAATGGAACCAACGACAATCATTTCTTTCTGGACCAATATTCTGAAACAGTAAACCGGGTAAAAACCGGGCAAATCAGTTTGAGAGTAGGGCTTAAGCATGGTCACGGACCAGCATGGCAAGTGCCCGAAGTTCAAAACTTCATTGGATATCATTTGGGCAGTACCAATTCGGTTGTACCGCCCAAAATAACAGATATAAAGAACCATAAACGAATTCTTACTGCTTCGGTCTCCGATAATGTAAGCAAAGGATTTTTGGTATACACCGAAAGTTCTGAGTTGAATGCGAAAGCATTGTGGAGTGAAAAAGAGATTGCAATCAGAAAGGGTAGAGTTGAAATTGAATTGCCACAAGAAGCAACGTTTTGGTTTATTTCAGTTGAAGACAATCATACGAATCGGATAAGCACAAAATTATATACTAACTAATAATTATTAAGAATCAATGATTACAAGTCGCACTCAGTTTATAGTAACTGTATTATTATTAACAGGACTATTTATACACGCTCAACCTCCTAAAACCGAAAAAAACATGGACGAGTTGTGGGGGGATAAGTTTATTGTTAAAGAAAAGGTTGACCCTGAAAAAAGCCGGCTTTTTGATGAAAGCAACTTCGGGATGTTTATTCATATGGGGATTTTTTCTCATTTAGGTGGAAATTGGAACGGGAAAACCTATTATGGGATTGGTGAGTGGATCATGAACAACCGAATGGCCAATATCCCTGTTGATGAATACAAAGCCATTGCAAAGGAGTATAATCCTGAAAAGTTTGATGCAAAAGAAATTGTAAGAATTGCAAAAAGTGCCGGGATGAAGTACATTATCATTTCCAGTAAGCATCACGATGGTTTTGCTATGTTTGATTCAAAAGCCGATCCGTTTAATATTGTTCAGGCTACTCCTTTTGCGAAAGACCCAATGAAGGAACTTTCGCAGGAATGTCGCCGACAAGGTCTTGGTTTTGGGTTTTATTATTCCCACAATCAGGACTGGACAGCACCCGGAGGAACGCGGGGGCCACTGACCTTTGCCGATGGAAGGAAGGCAACTTTTGATGATTATTTTTACGGTAAATGTTTGCCCCAGGTTATTGAGATTTGCACAAACTACGGTCAGATAGATTTTATTTGGTTTGATACTCCCGGTGATATGAAAAAAGAATTGATTGAGGAACTGGTGGAAACAGTCAATAAACTCCAACCCAAAGCTATGTTGTGCAGCCGGGTTGGTTATGGTTACGGCGATTACCTGAGTCAGGGCGATATGGAAGTACCAGTCAGAAACATTCCCGGCTTATGGGAGACCTGCGACACCAACAACGATTCCTGGTCGTATGCCTGGTATGATACGAATTTCAAAAATTCAAAAGAATTGTTGAATCGCCTGGTTTCTACTGTGGGCCGGGGAGGAACTTACCTGTTGAATGTGGGCCCCGATGGGCAGGGAGTTGTGCCTTCCGTTGGCGTTAAATTTCTGGAAGAAGTAGGTGTGTGGCTGAGAAAATATCCTCAGGTGGTATACAATGCAGGAAGTTCGCCATGGGGTCATGCGCAACCCTGGGGAGATGCAACCACCAATGGTAATTCACTCTATTTGACTGTGTTCGACTGGCCCGGTGATGGAAAGCTGTATTTGCCGGGATTAAAAAGTAAAATTGATAAGGCTTTTTTGCTTTATGACAATAAATCGAAACCAATCAATTTTAGCACTGAAAACGACTGGATTGTGCTCAATCTTCCCTGTGATGCACCCGATTTTCCGGCATCTGTAATTGAACTCCGATTTTCTGTTCCGGTTAATACCATAGTTGCAGACACTACGTTGGGAATTGCACCCAATGTGCAAACACAACTTAAAATGGATTTTGCAACTACACAAAATATTACTAAAAAGTCGATCAGATGGATGGAAAAATTTGGTGAATGGAAGCATTGCTATCAGGCTTCCGATTGGAATAAAGATTCCAGAGTAGAATGGACGGTTAATGTTCAGAAACCAGGATTGTATTATGTTGATTTATCGTATAAAGGAGAAAATCGGTTGGTATGGAGCATTTCCACCAGTGAGGGAGTTACCATACAAAACCAACAGGCCGCTACTGGTAAATATCAGTTTTATCGTATGGGACTGATTGAGTTTAAACAACCGGGAAAACATACGCTTTCAGTAGTGTTGGTTGAGGGAGACTCAAAAACTTCGAGCCTGGAGTCCTTGCGGATAAGCAGGCAATACTAATCATGTTATTTGATAGAATAATACTCGATGGATAAACAACAACTACATGCGGAATCCCGATTACATAAAAATGTGCGTTCTGTTTAAACTTCTTTTCGTAACGATTGGTGGAGTTTCGATCGAAATACATGCTGCAAGTCATGTATGTCAAACTATAGTGATTGAAAGTGCAGAAAATGCAGTTAAACCTGCAGCCATTTTTCAGTCACATATGGTTTTACAACAAAACACTCCAATCAATATTTGGGGTAGAGCATCGCAGGGAAGCAGTGTTACTATTTCTCTGGACAATGATAAACGTATTGTGAGTGCTGATAAGTCGGGAAAGTGGATGGTTACGTTTCCTCAAAGAGTTGCCAGTTCCAATCCAATTCAACTGAAAATCAACGAGCTGGTGTTTGAGGATATTCTCGTTGGCGAAGTGTGGTTGTGTTCTGGTCAGTCGAATATGGTTCGGAATTTAAAAGAAGCTGAAGGAGGGGTTGATGCTATTGATAAGTATAAGGGTAATCAAATCAGGTTGTTTCGATATGAACATATTCCACTGGTTGCAAAGAAAGGATATTCGCCACAGGAACTGGCACGATGCAATGTTTCTGATTTCTTTGAAGCTACATGGACACTTAACACCCCGGAGAATGCCGCAAAGTTTTCTTCTGTAGCCTGGATGTTTGGTAATGTTATAGCGGAAAACTTACAGGTTCCTGTCGGTATAATTCAGCTTGCAGTTGGTGGTTCAGCCATCAACAACTGGATATCGCCGGAAAGGTTGAAAGCAGAGCCTGTCAGCGCTACTCTTTTTACACATGACTGGTTGACAAGTGCAGATGTTGACATGGGGCATCGAAATCGTTGTAAAGAGGCATTTCAACCTGTTTTGGTATCCGGTCAGCCCTACATAATCGGTAATACGCCCTATCGATGGATGTGTGAGCCCGGTTTTCTTTTTGAAGCGGGAATTGAGCCAATAAAACATTTTCGTTTTAAGGGAGTGGTGTGGTATCAGGGGGAAACCGATGCAATAACCGAAGGTTCAGTGAAGCGTTACGAAACTTTTTTACCATTACTGATAAGCGATTGGCGTGCTAATTTTCAGAACGTGCAACTTCCTTTTATTCTGGTTCAACTACCCCGGTACAATAAGTCAACCTGGCCGGCACTAAGGGAAATACAACGACGTACACAGCAACTTGTTTTAGATAGCTATCTGACAGTTACAATTGATTTGGGAGAAGAACAAGACATACATCCAAGAGATAAATTACCTATAGGCTTTCGATCAGCAATCCTGGCATTGGTAAATATTTACAGATCCAAAACCCAAACAACGGTTTTCCCTGCAATTGATGATATTTATGCTGAAAACACATCGCTGATTGTAGCATTTAGAGATACAATATGTGTGGGAGATAAATTCAACATACCGGGATTTGAGGTGGCTTACACCAACAATCAATTCGGGGGAGCACAGGCATATTATATAGATGAAAAACATATTGGATTGAAAATTACACAAAAACCTGTTTCATTGAGATATGGATGGCAGGCATTTCCAAAGCCGGTTTTGGAGATAGTCAGCACCAGTGGTTTTCCTCTCGGACCGTTTACCTTCAAAAACATAAAGACCTTCAAAAATAATAAATTATGAATAAAATTACAGTACTTCTTTTAGCGGTTTTAGTAACAGTAACCGCAGCCAATGCTCAGTTATCGGGCGGTGGAACTGCGCAGGATCCATATTTGATTTCCAGCGTGAATGATCTAAAGTTTTTAAGAGATCAAGTCAATTTGACAACGAACACCAGTGAATTGAACACCAGCGTATATCAGCAGGCTGGGAAAATTTTCAGGCTAACTACTGATATAGATTTGGTATCAGAAGAGTGGATTCCAATTGGAAATTTCAATAATGCTTTCAGAAGTTTCAGGGGAATATTTGATGGGAATGGTCACAAAATTCAGAATTTAAAAATTGGTTCAGTCACTTCACGTGCTGCTTTTGTTCAGGCTGGATTATTTGCATATTGCACCAACAATGCGATACTTAAGAATATTACTATTGAAAATGCTGCAGTATATAATGGAACAGTTGCTTCTCTGAATCAAACAGCTATTCTGGTCGCGAATGCCAATTTAACCACGATTCATAACTGTCATGTGTCGGGAGTTGCCGATTGTTTGCATACCTCCAAAGGAGTTCAGGTAGGCGGAATAGTTGCAAACGGCATAGATATTACGTTAATTAATTCATCAGCAAATGTGACAATAAATGCAGAGTCGACAGTCAATACCGGTACTCAGATAGCTGTAAATTCCGGTGGATTAGTGTCGGTTCTTGCTGTTTCGGCAACCGGATCGATTATTAAAAACTGTTTTAGTAAGGGGTCAATAATTGCAACTTCTGCAATGCCTTCAGGTACAGGTAATTTTGTGTATGCCGGAGGGATTGTAGCTAACAGCGCAGCCGGTAATGCCACCTATCAAAACAAGATTATCAATTGTTATTCATCCTGCAACTTAACCAGCACATCGACAGGCACAGTTATCAGTTATGCCGGAGGTATTGCCGGAAGTAACGGGAACTATGGCACTATCAGCAATTGCATAGCATTAAACCCCTCCATCACATTCAACTCAGGCGCAACAACTAAATCGGCCAACCGTATCACTGGTAATAATGCAGCAACCAGCACAGTACTTGCCGATAATTATGCATCCGAAGGCATGACAATTTCCGCTTATACACCAACTTCCAATATCACGGGCAAAGATGGTGCTGATTTGGGTGTGAATGTGCCTGCAACATTGATGAACTCAATACTCTCTAATCTGGCTGCAATTAAAACAGGAACAGAAATTTACTTGTTTAAGCCATGGATCACTTCATTTGGTCAGCCTGTTTTTGGCTCTGGTTTAGAGGTTAATGTCTCAAATATAGACGATTGTCCGGGATGTAATGTTAGTATCCCGTCTGAAACTTCTTTGAATGTAAATGCTGTAAGAACATATAATTCCATCATATTATCACCCGGTGCCAAACTTTCAATTAATTCTGCCATGACTCTCACCGCCACCAACGGTATCACCCTACAAAGCGATGCTACAGGAACTGCTACACTGCTTAATAGTGGCACTTATATCGGAACTGTTACAACTCAGCAATATTTGGGTTCTGCCCGCAACTGGTATGTTTCGAGTCCGGTGAGCAGTGCAACTGCACCGGCTACCAATGTGGATTATTATTACGAATATGTCGAGGCAGGGGATAATGATCCCACAGGCCAACCGGGAAGCTCAACTGCTTACTGGAAAGGTTTAGCGAATGGCTCTCCGATGGCTGTTGGAAAGGGTTATATAGCCAAAGCCACTGCGGGAACAACCATTTCGTTTAGCGGTACGCCCAACAACGGCAACATCACCACTGATTTTGACCTGACACGTAATGAATCAGCAGGAAAGGGTTTTAACCTGGCAGGCAATCCCTATCCTTCGTACATCGACTGGACAGATGTAGCTGCAGCTAATCCGAATCTGGAGAATACCTATTATTACCGCACTAAAAATACTATTGATGGATATACATTTGTTACTTACAATGGTGCAGGATCTGGCAGTTATGTGGTAGGTAATGGTACTGCCAACACTACCATTACCCGCTTTATCCCGCCCACGCAGGCATTTTGGGTAAGGGTGAAGTCAGGAACCAGTGCCACCAAAATGTATTTCAACAACGATATGCGCGAGCACCGCGACGATAGCGGCAACCTGATGAAAGCTCCCCGGCAGGACACACGCCCAAGTATACGTCTGCAACTGCACAACTGCACACAAAGCGATGAACTGCTGATTTATCAGGATGCAGGTGCAAGCAACAACTACGATAGTTACGATTCGCCCAAAATGATGAACAACAGTACTTCAGTTCCCGATTTGTACAGTATTGCCGGTGATGAACAAGTTGTGATTAACGGACTGAACACAATTACCGAAAACATGGAAATTCCGCTGGGATTTAGTTTAAAATCGGCTGCTGCTTTAACGATTAAAACCTCAGAGTTGAACAATCTACCCGAAGGAATGAACGTGTATTTGCTCGATAAATCGGCCAACACACAAACACAACTAACCACTGAAACGGAATACAGCTTCACAACCAATGAAGCTACCACCAACAACGAAAGCCGCTTCAGTCTGGTATTTAAATCCCCGGGTATCACCACGGTAGACAATGCTTCAGAATTCAGCCAACAGACCGTATTTGTAAATGCACAAAACGAGTTAGTTATCATCGCTCCGGAAAATACCAGTTACGCCATTTTCACAATGGTGGGTGAACTGGTGAAAGCAGGAAAGGTAACTGAAAATACCGTACGCGTAAACGCTGTTTCGAAAGGTGTATATTTAGTAAAAGTAAACAATCACACTTCTAAAGTTATCATCCGGTAAATAATAGGGGCACACTACCTTCACGAATGAAGGTGGTGTGCCTGTCATCCCCATCATCACTCAATACAAACAAGAATCATGGAAAAAAGAACATACCTCACCCCCGAAATAGAGCTCATCAGGCTCGATTCCGAAATATCGCTGGCCTTACAATCGGTCTTGCCTCCGGAAGGTCCGGAAGAGCTAGGGATGCTGAAAAACAGCATGGAACTACAAAAAGATGTGTTTAGTTAAACAAAGAAATCCCCCCGGATTAAGTTGCAATCAACAGAAATCCGGGGGATTTGCTTTTTTATATTCTAATTGAATAGCGATTACTAAAGGAATTTAGTTCGTCTTTTTTGATTTATTTTCAACGAAAGACCCTTGTTTTCGAGAACTGCTACTTGAGTAGCAATTGTCCCAAATTGACATATCGCGAAAACAATTTCGACAAAACTATTTATATATCGAAAACAATTTCGTCAAATTGCTGTCTTTGCCGAAAAAATTACAGGAGAAAAAGTCAACTATCTGTTTATCGATGAAGCTCAGGCGGTAAAAGGTTGGGAAACTTTCGTGAAAAGTGCATATGACAGTGGATTATTTCATAAAATCTTTGTAACTGGTTCTAATTCTTCATTTTTAAATAACGAATACTCTACTTTGTTGTCAGGTAGATACCTGGAAGAGAAGGTTTTCCCCTATTCACTGGCGGAAATATTATCGCATAATAATATTAACTCTTATTTCGATGCTGCAGGTCAGACTTCAAAAGTACTCCGTTTACTTGATAATTGCCTCGAATGGGGATGTTTTCCTGAGATTGCACCTCTGGAAAATACAGATATAAAATCAAATTTGCTGAAAAGTTATTTTGATTCAATAATTATGAAAGACTGCATTTCGCGCTATCAAATCGGAGACGTTGCTACTTTTAAAAAAAGTTATTGCTGTATAGTGTTTCAAATGCAGGATATGTATGTTCCTATAAAAGTTTGGGAAAAGCTTTACTGCTTGGTAATTTTCCCGCTTTTCAATTCTTTGTCGTCGTTTAGCAGTCGATAAAAATAAATTCCATCCGGCAGACTTCCAATTTGAATCTTAGTCGATGGTTGCGCCAACTGTTGAACTAAAACCACTTTTCCCTGTGCGTTCAGCAATTGAAAAGTGCACTTCGCCGGCTCTTTCAATTCTACAATAACCGTTTCGGTGGCCAAAGTAGGATATACCTGTATGCCGGCGTCGCCATTCACCGGATTGGTATGGGTAAGTACCAGCGGTGTGCCCCATGTCTTTGCTCCTTTTTTGTAATATACCTGCTCTTTGGTGTACTGACTGGATAACCAACAACCACCGCTTTCCCATACAATGCCCCGACCTGGTGCATAGTGAATGAAATAACAGGTATCGTCAGTCAGCATGGTCTTCCGCCAGCAGCCGTTTCCGTAGAAGTAATGCTCCGGTTCTATGCCGGTATTGAGCTGGTTATAAATCATAAACATGAAATGATCCGGTACAAAGACCGGTATTCCGGGTTCAGCTTCAAAGGCCGGATTAGGCTCGATAAGACTCGTGTCCTGATACTGACTGAAGGTGGTGACAATATCGCTTTCAAAACTTTGGCGAATTTTGCGAAGCATCTTCACCTCCCGTGTATACCGAATGGAAT
>JAVFAG010000014.1:29568-47114 GCA_034002585.1 Paludibacter sp. | reverse complement strand
ATGTAGTTTAGAATCATAGGGGCACTTTTTGTTATCCGGTGGACAAAGGTACGCGAAAATTTCAGAAAATTGAGCGGATGGGTTAAACCTTTTTTGCTTTCACTGGTCCAAAGAAGGGTGTTTTTTTATTTAAAATTTCTGTGATGAAGTACAAGGTTCTGTTTCTCTTGCTGTTGAGTTCGATTTCGTTAGCCTTTTCCCAACGTTCTGTTCAATCCACCGTTTTCGACGCTTCCAATGGGATGCCCCTGGAAATGGTTACTGTACGGTTGCTGAATGCATCCGACTCGGTATTAGTACAGGGCGCACAAACAAATGCAAAAGGCTATTTCAACCTTTCCGGAATCCGTCCGGGTAACTATATTCTGATTATTAGTTCGGTGGGCTACCTGGAACATCATGAGAAAGTAACTATGGATCGCCGCGACATTATCCTCCGGAATATTCAACTGAAAGAAGATGTGAAACTGCTTAAAGAAGTGGATGTCAAGGGAACGGCGGCTCAACTGGTGGTGAAAGGAGATACCCTGGAATACAACGCAACCGCTTTTAAAGTACAGGAAAATGCCGTTGTGGAAGACCTGTTGAAACGCCTTCCCGGTGTGGAAGTTACCTCGGATGGTAAAATTACCGTCAACGGACAGGAAGTGAAGAAAATCAGGGTGGATGGGAAGAAATTCTTCGATGGAGATTCAGAAATGGCCACCAAAAATATTCCTGCCGAGATGATAGAAAAAATTCAGGTGCTGGAACAAAAGTCGGATATGGCCTTACTAACCGGATTCGAAGATGGGGACACCGAACGAATCATCAATCTTACCACCAAATCAAACCGTCGGAAAGGTGTTTTTGGCAGTGTAGCGGGAGGTGCAGGATTAGATACTGAAAAATTATTACGGTACGATGCCAACGCCAACCTGAATATAATGGAAGGAGATGCACAGACTTCCATCGTTGCCGGAGCAAATAACGTAAACACAGCCCGAAGCGGACGCGGGAGGGGCAGTTGGGGTGCCAATAATGGAATTACTGCCACACAAAACCTGGGTGTAAACAACAATACCATCGTTAACGATAATTTTAAAATCGGGGGCGACGGTTCGTTTAATCATTCCGATAACCTGAGTGAAACCCGCACTACCAAAGAAAGTTATCTCAAAGGATCGGTTTTTAACGATTCAACTTATAACCTGGTCAACAGCGATAGCTACGAAGCTAATTTACGCCTTGAAGCAGAATGGAAACTGGATAGCCTTACAACGGTTATTCTACAGCCATCTATCAATTATAAACAGGGAAGTTCCGACTCGTACAAGGAATATGAATATCTGCAAAACGGTGATACTACCAGCTTCGGAAATGCGAATCTCCGTTCCCTGTCAAATTCGCTGGCCGCAGGGATGCGGCTTATTTTCAGTCGTAAATTGCTTAGTCGTAAGGGGCGGAATCTAACTACCAGCCTCAATTTCCGTTTTACCGAAAACGATAGTGAGAATTTTAATTTTGCGACCAATATTTCCCGTAAAGCTTCCAAACCTTCGGAACTTATCAATCAGTACACCAATAACAGCTCCGATCGATTCAGTTTCGATGCCCGTATATCCTTTGTGGAGCCTCTTTGGAATATTCGTAATATGCTCGAAGCATCTGTTTCGTTTAGCTCTACTTCGCAAACCAGTATTAAGGATCAATATGCTTCCGATGACCTGACTGCTTATTTTCAGTTTAATCCGGAATTGTACACCGATTTTGTGGCCGAATACAGCAATAACTTTAAAAATATCTTTTACAGGGAAACCATGGAGCTGAATTACCGTTATACCGGTAAAGAGTATAACCTGATGCTGGGTGTCATGGGTGAACCGTCGCAAACGCATAGTCTCACTTATTATGGTAACGGTGATGTGCGCGATGTGCGTAATGATGTATTCAATTTTGCGCCAAATGCCCGTTTTCAATATAATTTTGGCAAAAAGGAGTTTCTGCGCGCCGATTACCGCGGACGTACCGATCAGCCTACCATCAATCAGCTGCAACCGGTCAAAAACAATAGTAACCTGATGGTCGAAACCGTTGGAAATCCCGCTCTGAATCCTGCTTTTTTCAATTATTTCAGGTTGATGTACAGTCGATTTAACGATAAAACCTTTTCCTCATTTAGTACCTGGGTATCTGCAAACATGGTAAAAGACGACCTCGTTACCAATCGTGTGTACGACATCACGGGTAAGCAATACCGGCAAACGGTGAATGCCGATCAGATGCCCGTATCGTTCAATGGCAACGTAATGTTCAATACTCCCATTATTCAAAAGCGTTTGCATTTCAATACAAGCACCAATCTGGGATATTCGACCAATTATGGTTATACCGCCCGTGACCTGCAAACCATTGAGATTACTGAGGAGAAACCACTTCCATTGGGCGATTTGAGTTCTACCCGCCAGTACAACGCCCAGGAGCAACTTTCGCTTACCTTCACGCACGATGTGGTGGAAGTAGGTGCGATGGGACTTTTCCGCTATTCGAATTCGAAAAACAATCTTCGGGAAGATATTACAGAAACCTTCGACTGGACCGCCCGTGGTAATCTGGTGATTCGTCTGCCTTACGATATTACGCTCAACAGCGATATCAATTACATCAATCGACTGGGTTATTCGAGTTTCGACCAGAAAGAATGGCTGTGGAATGCATCCATTGATAAAGCCCTTTTCAATAGCAAAGGTGTGCTTTCGGTTCGCTGGAACGATATTCTGCAACAACGACTCAATATCCGGCAGACGATAGGCGATAATTCGATATCGTTCACCAGTTACAATACGCTGACATCTTACTTTGTAGTAAGCTTCAGTTATCGAATCCGTAAATTCGATGGAGTTAAAGAGAAAGATTTTCGTTCGCCCGACAGTCGCTATGGACCGGGCATGCGTCCCGATGGTGGAGTGCCTGGTTCCGGTCGTGGACCGGGTAGTCGAAGCGGAGGGGGTGGTTACATGCCACGCGATTTTTAAAACTATTCAGTAAGATCACTTTCGGGTTCAGGGGCTTCTACAGCATCGAATACCGAAAGCTGACGGTTGAAAACCTCATCCAGAGAAATCTGGAATGTTTCGGTGTGAGAAATGCCCTGAATGCCGGTGATGCGTTCAATAATTACCTGGAAGAGGTGTTTGTTGTCGCGGGCATATATCTTTACAAACAAGGAGTATTTTCCGGTTGAAAAATGACATTCCACAATTTCAGGAATCTGTTTCAACTCCTCTGCCACTCTCGCAAAAGCTCTGTTATCATTAAGGGTGATACCAATAAATGCACAGGTTTGATACCCAACCTTGTAGTTATCGATAATAAACTCCGACCCTTTGATAATGCCGGTGTTTTTCAGCTTTTGAATCCGCTGGTGAATGGCCGCTCCCGATACATTGCATTCGCGTGCAACTTCTAAAAAGGGAATTCGGGCATCCTGAGCAATCAGTTGTAAAATTTTTTTATCCAGCTGGTCGATACGATGAGGCTGTGGCATGGCAGTAGAAATTTAGGGTTCGCTTATAATTTTATATTTATGCTGCAAATATAATTAAATATCTTGTAAAATAAAGCGAAATTGTAGTATTTTGTAAGGAAAGCATCCTTATCGGTACTTGCCGTTTTCGAAATCGGAAAGGATGCTGAGGTAACTTTGATAGCGCGACTGACTGATACGATGCTCCTTGATGGCATCCAGCACAGCACAGCCCGGCTCGTGAATATGCGTGCAATTGGCAAAACGGCAATTTTTCGAGATCGTGAAAATCTCACGGAAATAGTGACTTATTTCATCCACCTCCATATCTACCGTTCCAAAGCCTTTAATCCCGGGAGTATCAATCATCCATCCTCCGTTTTTCATCGGATACATCTCCGAAAAAGTAGTAGTGTGCATCCCCTTTTTATGATAGGAAGATATTTCACCGGTACGGGCCATTGAATCGGGTAACAGCGCATTGATGAGCGTTGATTTACCGACTCCGGAATTACCCGAAATCAGGGTGGTTTTGGATGCCAGTGCTTTATCCAGCTCACCAATACTTTCAGGGTTAAGCGCTGAAGTTAAGAAAACCGGGTAACCTATGCTTTCGTACAAACTTTTCAGCGCTTCCACATAGGCCAACTCGTCGTCTGTATATAAATCGGTTTTATTAATCACCAATCCTGCGGGGATAGAATAAGCTTCGGCTGATGCCATAAACCGGTCGATGAATACCGTCGATGTTTCGGGATGTTTAACCGTTGCAATTAATAGTGCCAGATCGATATTGGCTGCCAGAATATGTGCCTGCCGTGAAAGGTTCGACGATTTACGGATGAGGTAGTTGCGGCGGTCGCAAATGGCCGAAATGCTGCCAACTCCATCGGTGGTGAGCGTAAACTCCACGCGGTCGCCAACAGCAATAGGGTTTGTACTCCGGATATCCTGTAAACGCAGATTTCCCTTAATCCGGCAATCGGTCAACGACCCATCGTCGGTAATTACCTGATACCAGCTTCCTGTGTTTTTAATCACCATTCCTGTCATGGGTGCTGTGTTCATGATTCGACTGAATAGGCCAGTGAATCGAGTGTTAGCTGTAGTTCAGCTGCACTCAAACCATTGTGTGTCAGGTGATTTTTATCCGCTTCAAATTGAGCTGCCAGACTATCAAACGAAATGCCCTGCATGTCGATGCTCCTTCGGTAGAAATCGAGTGCCTCGTTTCTTTTTTTAAGGCACAGTGCAATATGACCGGCATTCAGTAAATCTATGGAATCGGGAATGGCAGTCAGCACTTTCTCAACATAATATTCGGCCTGGTGAATATTTCCTGAAATAAATGCACACCAGGCTATTGCCCTCCATAGTTTCAGGTCATCCGGATAACTTTTTTCAAGCTTTGCATACAGATGAAGTGCTTCTTTATAGTTCTCAAGAGCCATCATGCATTTGGCCATTTGCATACTTATACTAACAATGCCCGGTTTCAGAAAATCGGCATGATGATAGTGTTCCAGCGCCCTGGTGAAATTGCCAAGCAGCCGGTAACACAGCGCAATTTTTCGAACCGTCCACACATCGTCGGGTTGAATCATGTCGGCTTTCAGATACGCTTCAAGGGCTTCGCCGATACGGGAAAGTTTTTGCAACGCAAATCCTTTTTTCTGATACAGGGCTGCCGAAGGCTCCGACGACTTAATCAGCTCGTCGTACAACTCCACAACAGGTACGTAAAACGATTTGGTGAAACAAAATTCAGCAAGTTGTTCTTTTAAATCGCTCGAAGATGCCAGCATGTCGAAAAAAGTGGAATGATGCAGCTGCAGCGCTTTGTCGAACATATCGCTGAATTCATTGTGTTGAGGATGAAGCCTGAAAAAACGGTACAAATCCTGAATGTATTGCTTGGCAATGTTCTTATCAGCAAGGTCTGGATTTAGCATTTGTTCATCGCGGGTAATTTCTGCCAGCTGATCAGCCTCGGCCTTAAACGATCGGCTCATCATCTCGCGTTGCGTAGCGGGCATTTGCATTACACTCAGCGAGAACGAATACTTATCGGAATTGCAAATCACACTGTTGTTGAGAAAGGCCGACATCAAACTCTGATCCTTGTTGGAAAAAAGTTCCTGAATAGAGCTGAATTCGGGATCGAAAGGTAGAAACCAGTGTGCAGTTTCGCTGAAAAATGGAAAATTCTTCAGTACAGCAAAGGTGCTCATGTACACATCGGCTCCTTCCAGTTGCAGGTTGGTAAGCTCCTGAATTTTTTCGCCGATGCCGCTTTGCTCCAAAATCTCATTCCATTCGGGATTTTCCTCCGACCATTCCTCGGAATTTTGCTGACTATCTTTATCGAGTTTGTTCTTTATCATCGGACTTATTTTCATCATTTCCGGCAGGATTTCCTCTTTCATTTTACGTGTAATCCGGTTGGTATCCGAACTTCCGGCAATTAACAGGATAATATTTTTCAGATTTTCGAGAATTCTTGAGTTGTCGGCCAGCAAAATAAGCCGGTTACGAATGGCCGGAAAATAGGGCAAATAGTCGTTGTAGCGTGCCATGATAAAACACAGTCCAACCAATGCCCGCTGACGCACCATGCTGTTGTTGCTTTCGCAGGCATCCATCAGCAACAGGATTTTTTCGTCGTCGAACATTCGCCACAGGTTAAGGGTTAGTGCCGAAACCAACAGGCACTGCTCGGTAGTGCCCTGGTAGTCTGGTGAAAGCATTTGATGGAAAACATTCTTCTCTTCAGGGCCCAGCCGTGTACTCAGCCAGTAAATCATAAAGAGGTCGGGCAATAAGCGTTCAAAGTTGAGCCGGATACGCTTTAACTCGGTTTCGTGCAGTTCAATTCCTTCTTCAATGGCAAGCTGTCTTTTTTGTTGATAGTAATTGAGTGAATCGAAGAGTGATTGTGTGGAATTAAAATGCAGTTTGTGTGGAAAATACCGTTTCTGGGTATATTCGAAACTGGTTATGTTCCGCATAAAGAGCTCCTCGCGAAGCAACAGATTTAATTGTAAAAGCCTGCTACTCAATTTGCTGAAAATGCGCTGACGTTCAGGGTCATCGTATCCTTGTGTGAAATACTGAATCATCAGCTTGTAATTGTCGTGTAAGCCGGTGAGGCGATCGTTCAGTTCGCCCCATTGCAACTCCCCGGTCAGTTTTCCTGTCAGGTCGAATGCTTGTTTGAGTTTCCCTGCGAGTACACAACCAATGGCATCGTCGGATACCTGTGCAATCTGATGTGGTGTCATGTTGAAATTTTTTTAATCAGCCCATTTTGCTGATCCGGATCAACTGCTCTTCATCGATAATCTTCAATTTACGCCCGTCCATGGCAATCACATGCTCGTTCACAAAATTCGAAAGCGTACGTATGGCATTCGAGGTAGTCATGTTCGACAAATTGGCCAAATCTTCACGTGAAAGATAAATACTGATGGTGGCTCCGTCTTCTTCCAGACCGTAACTGTTTTTGAGCATTAACAAAGCCTCTGCCAAACGACCACGGATGTGTTTTTGTGTCAGATTGACAGTGCGGGCATCGGATGCAGCCAGGTCGGTGGCCAGCTCCTCGAGAAAACGATAACAAAAAGCGTTGTTGTTTTTTAAAATAGAAATGAAAATGTCGGCTTTAATCATGTAAACAGTCGATGGTTCAAACGCCGAAACATTTGTATTATAGGGTTCGCTGGCAATAATGGCCCGATAACCGAAATGCTCTCCCGGCTTCAACATGCGGATGATTTGAGCCCGACTGCCCACACCTTCCTTATACACTTTTGCCTTGCCCGATTCCAGCACCATCATGTGTGTGGGAATCTCTCCCTCTATCTGTATCATCTCGTTTTTTTTGAAATGATGTACCGTATAGTTGGTACGCAGAAACTGACGTTCGTCGGGTGTCAGCACATCCCAAACCGTCATTATTTCGTCGATCGGACGCAGCGAACTTGCCATCTTTTTTGCCATAAAATCTACGAAAATATGTTTGATAACATTGTTTTACAGCACAAATTTAGTAGTTTTTTATAAAATACAATATTATTCCTGCAAATTTATTACATTTGCCTGAATTTTTGAGATAGAGTATGAAAGTATTTATCCACCTGATTGTCGCATTGTTTTTTATTTTATCCCCGTTTAGAACGGTTGCTCAAACCCTGAGTTATGGCGATTCGGTGGTGGTGAGCCTGCTGACCTGTGAACCGGGAGATCAAGTCTATGAACGTTTTGGACACACTGCCCTGCGGATTCGCGATGCTAATGGTCGCGATATGACCTACAATTACGGGATTTTTAATTTCAATACAGAAGGATTTTATCTGAAATTCCTGCGGGGTCATACCGATTACCTGCTCGGGATTTATCCTACCGAATATTTTTTGGAGGATTACCGTCAGCGGCAATCCAATGTGTGGGAACAAGTGCTTAATCTCACCGAAGTTGAAAAGCGACGACTTATTGATTTGCTAAACGAAAATTACCTGCCTGCCAATCGTACCTATCGCTATAATTTTGTGTTCGATAACTGCGCTACTCGCCCTAAAGTGATGATTCAGAATACACTCGATGGAGTTCTTAGTTATGAATCGGCTTATTATGCCGATACGTATCGTCAATTGATTCATCACTATATTTCAGACGATGCCTGGTTATCGTTGGGTATTCATCTTATTTTCGGGACCCATTCCGACCGTACCGTAAACCAGGGAGGTGCCGCTTTTTTACCAGAATTGTTGCGCAATGATTTACAACAGGCCCGGATTGTGAAAAATGCTGCCGATCGTAATCCGCGAATGTTGGTTACCGATACGCATTTACTCGAAGGTCCGTTTGCAAAACAGGTCATCTCCACTCCCTGGTGGATTCATCCGCTGACGATTGCAGTGCTATGGCTGGTATGGGGGATAGTGCTTACATTCAGTAAAAATAAACGTAGCAAACAATCGAAAAGCTTCGATACCATTTTATATGTGATAACAGCCCTTGCAGGTATTCTCATTTTTATGCTGTCGTTTCTGTCGGAACACCCCATGGTCGGAGGCAACTGGAACCTACTGTGGCTTAATCCGTTGAACCTGCTTCCCGCTGTGTTCATCTGGACGCACAAAGCCCGTCGCTTTTTGTTGTTTTATCATGCAATTTACCTGTTGATGATACTGATGGCCGGATGTATTCTGGCTCTTCAGGTCCAGGTAGTACCTATTGCCGCTTTTCCTGTCATTTTGCTGTTGATACTTCGTACTTCCCGCAGGCTGAAATGTCTGATTAAAAATCATGTTGAATATTCATCAGGACGATGGAAATGGAAAAACTGAAAGCAGCAGGTATTATTCCGGCGCGCTATGCTTCCACCCGTTTCCCGGGAAAGCCGCTTGTTATGATTGCCGGCAAACCGATGATACAACGGGTGTACGAACAGGTGGCTCCAGTGCTCGACGAAGTGGTGGTGGCTACCGACGACCAACGTATTTATGATGTGGTAAAGGCTTTCGGAGGAAAGGTGGTGATGACTCGCAACGATCATCCGAGCGGTACCGATCGCTGCTACGAAGCATTTACGATGCTCGACAGGCAGTTCGATTTGGTGGTGAATATTCAGGGTGATGAACCCTTTATTCAACCATCGCAAATTCAAACCCTGCTGGCTTGTTTCGATAGTCCTCAGGTGGATATTGCAACGCTGGTCCGCAGGATTACTCACGATGATGGGATTGATTATCTTCGCAGTCCGAATCATCCTAAAGTAGTGATGAATGCCCGGAGGGATGCGTTGCTTTTTTCACGATCAGTGATTCCTTATCTGAGGGGCATCCCGGAAGAAGAATATTTGGTAAACGGTACTTTTTTTGCACATATCGGTATTTATGCTTTCCGACCCGAAGTGTTGAAAAAAGTGGTGGCTTTGCCGCCTTCGGCACTGGAACTGGCAGAATCGCTGGAACAACTGCGTTGGCTCGAAAACGGCTACACAATTCGTTGTGGGCTTACGAATGAAAAAACAATCGGGATTGATACTCCCGAAGATTTAGATAGATTGAATATATACTAAAATATGGCGTTGATTAAATCGGTCCGGGGATTTACACCGGAAATTGGAGAGAATTGTTACCTTGCCGAAAATGCCACCATCGTGGGTGATGTGGAATTAGGTGAGGGCTGTAGTGTGTGGTTTAATGCTGTGTTGCGGGGCGATGTGAATCCTATCCGCATTGGACGGCATGTAAATATACAGGATGGCAGCGTGCTGCATACCTTGTACGAAAAATCGGTGGTGGAAATCGGCGATTATGTGTCGATCGGACATAATGTCACGGTGCACGGTGCTAAAATCGACGATTACGCGCTCATTGGTATGGGTGCTACACTGCTCGATTATGCTGAAGTAGGTGAAGGGGCCATCGTGGCTGCCGGAGCGTTGGTGCTGAGCAATACTAAGATTCCTCCGTATACGCTGTGGGCGGGAGTTCCGGCGAAATATGTAAAAGATGTGGAACCGGAAAAAACGCATGAGATGAACCGGAAAATTGCTCACAATTACGCTATGTACGCATCGTGGTTTAAGGAAGAAGCTAAAAATTATCAGGAATAAGAAGGAAATGGAAGATGAGAAAATGGTGTTGCGCACCGAAAACCTGTATAAAAAATATGGTAAACGCACAGTGGTAAACGATGTTTCCATCGATGTAAAACAAGGGGAGATTGTGGGTTTGCTGGGCCCTAACGGTGCTGGTAAAACAACAACTTTTTACATGACCACTGGTTTGGTGACACCCAATTCAGGTAAAATTTTTCTGAATGATACCGATATAACCAATTTTCCGGTGTATAAACGGGCACAGAGTGGCATTGGATACCTGGCACAGGAAGCTTCGGTGTTTCGTAAAATGACCGTGGAAGATAATATCAGATCGGTTCTCGAGATGACTTCCTTCAGCAGGGAATACCAGGAGGAAAAACTGGAAACACTGATCGCGGATTTCAACCTTGAACATGTGCGCCTTAATATAGGTGATCGACTTTCAGGAGGAGAACGCCGGCGTACCGAAATTGCACGCTGCCTGGCTATCGAACCGCGTTTTATTATGCTCGACGAACCCTTTGCAGGTGTCGACCCTATTGCAGTGCAGGATATTCAGGATATTGTTTGGCGGTTGAAATACAAGAACATCGGTATTTTGATTACCGACCACAATGTAGACGAAACCCTGAGCATCACCGATCGTTCCTATCTGCTGTTCGAGGGACGTATTCTGTTTAAAGGAAGTTCGGAAGAACTGGCGGCCAATCCTGTAGTGAGGGAGAAGTACCTCGGAAGAGACTTTGAATTGAAACGTAAAACAAGAATATAACCCAACTACCTGCCTGTGAAAATAACTGAAAACTTTTCCCTTAAAGCGTTTAACACCTTTGGGATTGAAACTTCTGCACGCTGGTTTGCTTCTTTTTCGTCGGCCGACGAATTGAGAAAAATTACCAGTAGTTCCGTTTATCATTCTTCGCCTTCGCTACTTATCGGTAGGGGAAGCAATTTGTTATTCCTGGGTAATTATCCAGGTCTGGTACTTCATTCAACTCACCAAAAAGTGCGTGTGGTAGAGCACGACAACAGAACAGTTCTGCTCGAGGCAGGAGCCGGAATGTTGTGGGACGACCTGGTTGCTTATGCAGTGAAGAATAATTGGTGGGGCATCGAAAATCTCTCGCTGATACCCGGAGAAGTGGGTGCAGCTGCCGTTCAAAATATTGGTGCCTATGGTGTTGAATTTTGTGATGTCATTGATTCGGTACATGTGCTGAATTTGTCAACCGGTCAGGAGTTAAAACTTACGCTAGCCGATTGCGGCTATGGATACCGTACCAGTATCTTTAAAACCACGGCACGCGGTGAGTTTGCAGTGCTGTCGGTTCGCCTTAGGCTTTCCCGCTTTGCTCGGCCTTGCTTTTCATATCCTCATCTCGAAGAAGAGGTGTTGAAAAGAGGAAAGGCCGATCTGGCAACAATTCGTGAAACAGTTATCGCTATTCGTACTGCTAAATTGCCTGACCCTGTAGTGCTGGGTAATGCAGGTAGCTTTTTTATGAATCCGGTAGTGCCGGTTGAAAAATGGTCTCAGCTAAACAAAGAGTACCCCGCAATGCCAAACTATAAAGTTTCGGATCATCAGGTGAAAATTCCCGCTGCCTGGCTTATTGAGCAATGTGGCTGGAAAGGTCGCAATCTTGGCAATGCAGGCGTTTACGAATATCAACCGCTGGTACTGGTCAACCGGGGTGGTGCAACCGGACGGGAAATTGCCGATCTTGCTGCACACATTCAACAATCGGTCGATGAACGTTTTGGCATTCAGCTGATTCCTGAAGTAAACTATATCGGATAATTACTTAATACCCCGTGCATCCAGCGCTTTTTGATACTCGCGGGCGTTGCGCATATGCTCTTCGCCGGTGCGTGCAAAAGTGTGTTCTCCATTGAGACTTGCATTGGCTACCATAAACAAATAATCGTGTTTTTCGTAATCGAGCACTGCATCGATGCAAAAGATGGATGGGAGACGTACGGGGCCCGGAGGTAAGCCTTTGTTTTTGTAGGTGTTGTAGGGTGATTGTGTTTTCAAATGACTAAACAATACCCGCTTAATTGTGTAATCGTTAAGCGCAAAACGAATGGTGGGACAAGCCTGTAAGGGCATGCCAATACGAATCCGGTTGATATACAAACCTGCAATTATCGGATGCTCGCGGCGCTTGTTGGTTTCTTCTTCTATTATGGAAGCCAGTGTAATGACTTGTTCAGGTGTCATCGGAATAGCCGCGGCTTTTTGTTTACGCTCATCGGTCCAGAACTTCGTATATTCTTTATACATCCGGTCGAACAGCTCCCGTTCATCGGTATTCCAGTAAATTTCGTAGGTGTTTGGTATAAATACTGCTACCGAATTGTCGGAGGTGAAGCCATAGGCAGCCATTATGCTATCGTTGTTTAGCAAGTTGACCAGTCCTGCTGAATCTGCCATTAACTCGCCGGAAATGAGTGAAGCCAGTTGTTCGCGTGTACGTATGCTGTTAATAATAAGCTGAACAGCTTCCTGTGAGCCATTGCGCAGGTTGCGCACCAGTGAGAGGTTCGACATACCTGGTTTCAACAAGTATTTACCGGGGCGCACTTTCTGATCGTAGTTCAACGCTTTTGCCAGAATGGTAAATGTTCCGGTATTCAGCATGTTCCCATCTTCACGCAATGATTTGACAACATCATCAAAGCTTGAATTGTCGTGAATGTAAAAGTAGGCATTTTGACCGTCGTTGCTTCTGATATTGGGAGCCAGAACAATGTAGATTACACTCATGAAACCAGCTATCAGTAAGATTACCAGTGAAATGATGATGCGGAAACTTTTTTTATTGTTTTTGTTGATTAAAGCCATAGTGTATGGTGAAAAATTTTGGCTGCAAATTTACATATAAGTTTTTGAATTAATTCCACTTCCCCGTTTTGAAAATCGAAAATTCTTTTCTATATTTGCACCCGCTTAAGCAAACGGAAGTGTGGGTGAGTGGCTGAAACCACCAGTTTGCTAAACTGACGTACGGGAAACTGTACCGGGGGTTCGAATCCCCCCGCTTCCGCTGAAAAAAGTTTGACTGTATATTCATTTATGAATGGCAGGTCAAACTTTTTTTATTGCCAACTGTTAGCTATCTTTGTTACCAAACACATTGAAAATATGAATCTTCAACATCTTGTCACCAGGACGGTCGACCTGCGTTCGGGAAATCCTGCCGATAAGCGCAGGGAAATCCGCGATTATTTTTTGAAAACCTGGGCAGTTGATGAACAACTGTATACCCAGCTTCGTGATGATGAAATATTTTATCACCGTGGTGATTCGTTGCGGCATATTTTGCTGTTTTACCTGGGTCATACGGCTGTATTTTATATCAATAAATTCCTGCTGGCCGGCATTATCCGCGAGCGTATCAATCCATCCTTTGAATCGACTTTTGCTATTGGGGTAGATGAAATGAGCTGGGACGATCTGGATAATAATAACTACAACTGGCCGGCTGTACCAGCTGTTCGCGATTATCGTAACAGGGCAAAAGAGATCATTCTGAAAGTGATAGATGAAGCCACCCTTACCTTACCCATTGAATGGCAGAGCCCTTTCTGGATGGTGATGATGGGCATAGAGCATGAACGGATTCATCTCGAAACTTCATCGGTTCTCATTCGTCAATTGCCATTGGATGAGGTGGTGACCGGGCGTTTTGGAGAAATATGCCAGGACAGGGGAGAAGCGCCCGTATTGAATCCCCTGGTGTCGGTTTCGGGTGCGACCCTGCATCTGGGTAAACCTTCCGATCATCCTTATTATGGTTGGGACAATGAATATGGTTCGCATCAGGAAAAAGTGGAAGCTTTCAGGGCATCCCAAATGTTGGTTTCGAATCAGGAATTTCTGGCCTTTGTCGAAGCGGGTGGCTACGACAATCCGGCTTACTGGACCGAAGAAGGTTGGAAATGGAATTCATTCCGGAAGCTGGGCATGCCGCTTTTTTGGAGAAAAGATGCAAATGGTTATCGACTTCGACTGGTGGCTGAAGAAATTGAAATGCCCTGGAGCTGGCCGGTTGAAGTGAATTACCTCGAAGCAAAGGCTTTCTGTAACTGGAAATCAGAACAAACAGGTCAGACCTTCCGCTTGCCCACCGAAGCTGAATGGTACCGACTGGCCGGTTTATCTCTACAGGAAGATCAGCCTGAATGGGGAATGGCACCTGGTAATATCAATCTGGAACATTTCGCTTCACCCTGTCCGGTGAATCGTTTCCGGCAGGGCGGTTTTTACGATGTACTTGGAAATGTGTGGCAATGGACCGAAACACCAATTACAGGCTATCCCGGCTTTAAAGTGCATCCAATGTACGACGATTTTTCGACACCTACCTTCGATGGTAAGCACAATATTATTAAAGGAGGTTCGTGGATATCGACCGGCAATGAAGCGACCTATCATTCGCGGTATGCTTTCCGCCGTCATTTTTATCAGCATGCCGGTTTCCGCCTGGTGCAATCGGAACTACCGCTTGAGATTCATACCGATGCGTATGAGACCGATGCTGAAGTAACATTATCCTGCGAAAATCAGTGGGGCCCGAATAGTTCTGCTCCATCCGGTACCAATAGGTCTTTTAAGGGAGGACTTCCTGTATCCAATTTTCACGCCGACCTGGCCCGACACATTATCGCATCGTATGGTGATTCCCTACGTAAAATGAGTGTTCTCGACCTCAATGCCGATACCGGCCGTTTGGCTTTTGAGCTGGCTCCGCATGTAAAGGAATTGTTGGCCATCGATTTCTCTGCCCGTTTTATTCGGATGCCTATTCAGCTACAGGAAAGGGGTTTTATGCGCTATATCGTTACCGACGAAAATGAACTGGTACATTACCGCGAAGTGCTACTGGACAATACCGGCCTGGGGGAAGGGCGCGAACGGATCAAATTCATGCAGGACAATGCCAATAACCTGAAACCGATCTATACCGGCTACGATCTTATCATTCTGCCGAATGTGCTGGAGGAGCTGAATTGTCCGGTGAAGTTTTTAAAGGAAATTCATACCCGGCTGAATCCGGGTGGTAGATTAGTTATTGCCTCGGATTATGACTGGTCGGGAATGAAAGCTCTTAGCAGAACTGCCGGTAATCAGGATCTGCCGGAGAATTGTATGCCCGGAGGTTTTAAGCAGGATGGCGAACCCCTTACTTCGCAGGATGGAATCAGGACCATACTGGCGAACCATTTCGTACAGGACGACGAACCGCAGGAACTCCATCGTTACGAGCGGTTTAGCTCCCGGAAAATTCAAATAAGAACCTGTCAGCTTACCCGTTGGAAATTGAAGTAATCCACTATTTTCAGGTTAGTCCTACAGAGCATTTTTTCTTCTGAAAAAATGCTCTTTTATTCTCCTTCTATTGCTTTGTGTTTCCAAAATCAATGCGTATATTTGCGGATATTTATACGGAAATAATTCCAAATAATCCTGAAAAGCACTGATTATGACACGCAAAACAATTGGCCAACAAATGGGTCGCAGCTCCTGGGCTGAACCCTGGAAGATTAAGATGGTGGAGCCTCTCCACATGATTTCACGTAACGAACGGGCAGTGGCGCTCGAAAAGGCTGGTTTCAACACTTTTTTACTTCGTTCCGATGATGTTTACATCGATTTGCTCACCGACAGCGGCACCAACGCCATGAGCGACCGGCAATGGGCCGGACTGATGCTGGGCGATGAGGCCTATGCCGGCAGTCGTAATTTTTATCATTTGGAGGAAACGATTCAGGAATATTATGGTTATCGGTATATTGTGCCTACTCATCAGGGGCGCGGTGCCGAAAATATCCTTTCGCACATTGCCATTAAACCCGGACAATACGTCTGCGGAAATATGTATTTTACGACCACCCGCCTGCATCAGGAAATTAACGGTGGCATCTTTGTCGATGTAATTATTGACGAAGCCCACGATTCGCAAAGCCTTCATCCGTTTAAAGGAAACGTGGATATAACAAAAGTACAAAAGCTGATTGAAGAGCATGGTGCTGCAAGTATAGCCTATGTTTGTCTGGCGGCCACGGTGAACATGGCCGGAGGACAGCCCGTAAGTATGCAGAATGCGCGTGAGCTTCATGCGCTGTGCCAAAAGTACGGGATTACAATTTTCATGGATGCCACCCGTGCAGTCGAGAATGCCTATTTCATTCAGGAAAGGGAAGAAGGCTATGCCACTAAAACCCTCGCTCAGATTCTCAAGGAATTTTGCAGTTATACTGATGGCGCCACCATGAGTGCTAAAAAAGATTCGCTGGCCAATATTGGTGGTTGGCTGGCCATCAACGATCAGGGACTTTACGAAGAAGCCTGTAATCTGGTGGTGGTGTACGAAGGTCTGCAAACCTACGGTGGCATGGCCGGTCGTGATATGGAAGTACTGGCTATTGGTATCCGCGAAAGTGTGCAGGACAGCTACATGCATTCGCGCATCGGGCAGGTGCGATACCTGGGCGAACTACTCACCGACTGGGGTATTCCAATCACCCTTCCAATTGGTGGACATGCCGTATTTCTCGATGCAGCGCGTTTTTATCCACATATTCCGCAGGAAGAATTTCCGGCACAAACATTAGCGGCCGATTTATACCTCGAATCGGGTGTTCGATCGATGGAGCGTGGCATTGTGAGTGCCGGGCGTAATAAGCAAACCGGCGAAAACAACCATCCCCGCCTCGAGCTTACCCGCCTTACCATTCCCCGCAGGGTGTATACCCAGGCGCACATGGACATAGTAGCCGAATCGGTGAAAAACCTGTTCGATACCCGGGATGAGCGCAAAGGGTTGAAGATGGTGTACGAACCGAAATATTTGCGGTTTTTCCAGGCGCGGTTTGAAAGGATCTTGTAAATGATAATTGGGTAAGGGTATGCGTTAGATATGCACCTCTCAGACACAAAAAAAAGGTGTTATCTGAAATTTCAGAAAACACCTTCCAAACAAATTCTTCTGGCTTAGTCGACTTTTTTATTTGTTTTCAGCCAGTGTGTCATACTCGCTGAAGCGTGATACGTTTAAAACAATGAGATACTTGCGGTACTGTTCGCTGCTCAGGATGTGCTTGGCATTGCCTAAGTTAAACATCATGGCTTTTTCGGCTGCAACCGTACTTGCTTTTTTGTTGGCGTAATTGAGCTTGCGCTCAGTCATGTCGAAAATGTAGTTCAACTGTTCGGCCTGTTCATCGCTGGCATCCAGGTAACGAACCAGGGAGTTGAATGTTGAGATGTCGTTCAGCTTGTAGAATACCCGGTATTCGTTAAGCTCCATCGCGTGTGCATTACCTAATGTGGCAATTGCTATAGCTACTAAAATTACAATCTTTTTCATATCCTTAAAAATTTATAAAGTAAAAAAACGTGTTAACTGAACTAATTTGTAGAGA
>JAVFAG010000014.1:14657-29468 GCA_034002585.1 Paludibacter sp. | reverse complement strand
GTTAAGCTCCATCGCGTGTGCATTACCTAATGTGGCAATTGCTATAGCTACTAAAATTACAATCTTTTTCATATCCTTAAAAATTTATAAAGTAAAAAAACGTGTTAACTGAACTAATTTGTAGAGAGCTTTTTTTAATGTCATACATAAGCCATAATGAATTATTTGTTTTGACAATGCAAAGATATATGTTGTAAAACATATAAATATCATATCGGCATGAAAAATAGCTTATAAATATGTTATAAAACATATAAATGTAGCATGTATGAGGTTAAGTGTTGGAATATCAATAAGATATATTGTAGTTAAATATAGTTAATGATATTGCAAAGCTGTTACAAAAGCCATTTTGGAGCT
This sequence comes from Paludibacter sp., assembly GCA_034002585.1. Classification (GTDB taxonomy): domain Bacteria; phylum Bacteroidota; class Bacteroidia; order Bacteroidales; family Paludibacteraceae; genus Paludibacter. The sequence goes on along the minus strand of JAVFAG010000014.1, from coordinate 29,108 downwards.
AATTCTTACAGGCATCAGATTTGGTGAATTTTGATTATTTTGCAGCTTTATATAACCTTAGGTATTGATATATAGTGTATTATGCATCTCAACTGGTTGATAATCGATTTATTGGTTAAAATTTCCTGTTCGTTCTTTCCCACTATTAAATATTTTCCGGATAAAACGTTACGAAAATCATCAGTACATCTGTGCTTGTCGATAGATTAAAACTGTATTTTTACTCCCTAAGCATCATCTGATATGGAAGTTGACAATAAATTACTATCGTTTTTGAAACCTGATTTGGTGGATAAAATTCTGAAAGAATCGAAAATGCTGACTTTTATGAAAGGCACCGAAATCCTCAGAGAACATCAGTCAATTAAAGAATTACCCATTGTGATCAGTGGCATTGTGAAGGTGTATTCGCGATTTGAGGATAAAGAACTTCTACTGTATTGCATTGATTTGTTGGTACTTGCTGTGGTTTTTGTACTAACCAGTCTCATCAGTTTTTGTCCGCTTTACCTGCCATTTGGGATAAAAACCTGTAAGAAATAAGAGTAGGGTGGTTGGTGAATTTTAATTTCACCAACCACATCAGTGCGCTATGGATATACTAGTCTTTACCCGATTTAATTTTCAATGGTGGTACAGATAGGTTGTGGTGGTCGTCAATCAGGTAATCGAATTCATCTTTATAATCAGCCATTTTCAAGTGTTTTTTTGTACAGCGGCAATGCAATCAGATTTCCTAATCCTTTACCTGAACGTGACCGCTCCAGATAAGCCGGAATTTGGTGTTCGGTACAGCAATGTATAAATGCTAAACAATGAAGGCTGGACCGATGGCGACTGGGGTTCAAACACGGCAATTAATACTTATGATTTCGGAACGCCGACTTCACTGGTGTTAAACGGAGGTGCCGGTAATGGCTGGACTGATGATTTGCCCGGATACCAGGCCGCGTTTACAAAATCTATTACAACCGGATTGTCGGATGGGTCTGATAAAGTGATTATTACAGGTAACAATGGCAGGATAGAAGCTCAGTTTGCTGGTGCAGCCACTGTGGAACTTTATTCGTTGACAGGTCAGTTACTTGTTAAAGAGGTAGTTGAAAATCAGTTCTCAATGAATGTAAATCAGGGGGGGGACATGGTTCGGATTAACGGAAATACACAGAAAGTAATTGTGCGATAAACCGGTTAGATTTTCTGGTTTTTTAACTAATTACAGGTAATCTAAAATAAAAACAGCTTCCTTTTCCGGGTTCCGATTCCGCCCAGATTTTTCCTCCGAGAGCATCCACATAAGCTTTGGCAATTGATAAGCCAAGCCCGGAACCTTCGTGATTACGGGTAAACGAGCTGTCTTCCTGAACAAATCTTCCGAAAATGGCTTCCAGCTTATCGGCTTTGATGCCTTTACCGGTATCTTTTACATAAAATAGAAAATCGTCATTGCCCTGTTGGGTACATCCCACTTCTATGCTTCCCTGATCGGTAAATTTTATTGCATTTTTTATCAGATTGGTTAGAATGGAATCGAGCATGGTCTTGTCGGTGAAAATTTTTTCCTTTTCGAGCGCTAACTGAAATTCTTTAAGCACTATGCCTTTTTTATTCGACTGATGCGAAAAAAAATCGTGATAGAACGACATGAATATTGGTAAATCCACTTCTTGTATGTCGATTGGTGTATCGCCCGATTCAATTCTCGATAATTCAATGATAGAATTGATAGTGTTCAACAGTCGTTCACCACTCTCATTGACGATGTCGAGATAACTCGCCCTGTCTTCTTCGTTCAGATTGGGCTGGCGGAGTAAGTCCAGAAATCCGATAATGCCATTCATAGGTGTACGAATTTCGTGACTTATATTGGCAAGAAATGCCGACTTCAGCCGATCGCTTTCTTCTGCTCGTTCCTTGGCGGCAATCAACTCCTCAACGGTTGCCTTCCTTAATATCGCATTTACCAGCATTTGGGCAAATAATTTCAGAAGCTGAAGTTCGGCTTCCGAATAGTTTCGATGTTCCCTTACTGAGTCGAAACCCACAAAACCAATACATTTCCCCTCATTCATCAGGGGAAACGATAACACACTTTTAATTCTTTGTGGTTCGAGAATCTCCCGTACAAGTCCGTGTGGTAATGCAAAAACATCGGGAACAATAATTGCTTCACCCTTTTTATGTGCAATGACCCAGTCAGGCATCATATCAAGAGGTACCGCCTGAAGATTACCGAGTTGAGGTTCAATGTTGGTATCGCACCATTCAAATGTGTTGTTGCATATATTCTTTTCCCAGTCGTAATCGAATGTATAGGATCGATCGGCATTTACAAATGTTCCAAGGGTTTCCAGCGATTGTTGGATAGCATCGTCCATCTTTTCGAGCGGGATATTGATAAATTCGGAAGATATGTGCATGAGTAATTCCCGCAACCTGGCCTGGTTGTTTACTGCCTGCTCGAGCTTCTTCCGTTCGCTTATATCACGCGAAACCCCCTGAAGTCCGATTGGGTTGCCGGTATTGTCGCGTACAAAACTAACGTGAACCTCGATAGGTATAGAACTGCCATCGGATTTATAAAGCTCAGTTTCTATAATTCGGGTCCTGTTTTTATCTGCATTTGGTTGTTTGTCAATGATGAGTTCATCCACCAAAAATTTACGTAAACCGGGTAGTACGTGCCGGGGGTAACGCTGTTCAACCGATAATTGCTTATATTCTTCGACTGTAAAACCCAACACCCGTTGAACCGATGGACTGATATAGTTGTTGTTGAGTTGCATATCCGACCGCCAAACAATATCAGTAATCTGTGAGGTGATTTGCTCCAGCCGTATCCGATCGCGTGCCAGTTCGCGCTCATGATTGAGACGATCCAGGAGTAATCCGGTCATGTCGGCAAACGTTTCCAGCAAAGCCTGGTTCTGCAACTGGGTGTTTTTGAGAAACATCAGAGTGAAATCACCCAGCATACGGCCTTGTTTTTCGGTTTTCACCACTACAAACTTTCCCAGGTTAAAGGTCGTCGTAATGGTGTCGACCAATATCGAGGGTAAAGCCTGGCCTGTGAGCTGGCTTAATGAATTATAAACAGTTGTTTTTTGCTGGTCGATCTTTGCCTGACGAACTGGATCGTAAGTCCATTTTTTATTAATCAATTGAAAACCCAGCTTGTCAGACATCTTTTTTACAAACGGATTCATGCCCGCAAATGCCAGGGTTGAAAAAGCACGGCCATCTTCTTCGAAAATATTGATAGCGCCATATGGAGCTCCTGCTATTTCACAGGCTGTATCGATGATGTATTGATAATCAATGTTTTCGGGAGTATAAGTCAGGTAGATTTGTGCAATATCTGCCAGTTTGTACTGGGAGGAAATATCGGTAAAAATTGTGGTAAAATACTCTTTCTCCGGAGAACTCACCTGGACGCGAAACCATTTATTCAAGGGTTCGGAAAATTGTTCAAATTCATGGTCATTACCATTTAATGCCACCTCGCCGTAACAAGCTACCCAATCGAATTCGTCTTCTCTTATACCGGGAATCACCTCACATACTCTTTTACCAATAATATCAGTTGCTCTAAGGCTGGTAATTTTTTCAAATGCTTTGTTTACTTCCAGAAACTCATAATCAACCGGAACACCCATATCATCCAGAATGATGCGGTGATAAGCGTAGCCAAAGGGGGCTTTGGAAAGGATTGATTGGTATTTTTTATCTGGCATATTCCTGTCCTGTTGGTCGAATTTAAACTGTGGCTGAATAAAAAACGTTTCAAAGATAATCAAATAATTGTCATTTGCTACAGCGTGAACCCAATTTATTATAGGTAAACAATTGAAAGTGTATTAAAATTAAAAAACAAAAGCAGTCGTTTCAAGTATCTGAAGCGACTGCCTGAGCAAATTAGAATAGTGTGTGAGATTTATTTTTTCAGCCAGTAAATATTAGCTGCAATCCTATCTACAATTTCAGTGGCAAAACCAGCTTGCCGAACGGCTTTGAAAATAGCAGCCATATCGTCGATGGTTTCGGCTTTTAACTCTCTGATGGTGGTCGATGTGCCATCGTCGAAGGTAATCTTTACATCTCTTTTTTGCTGTGCTATGCCTGCGTTGGGCTCAGTCTGTTCGTAAACGATAACTTCCACTTTGGCATTGGTTTGAAGTACGCCTGCCAAATAAACTTTGGCGCTATCCAGGCTATTCGGTCCGGCTGTACGTACAATTTTTACATCTCCAATTGTTAGTGAATAAACCCGTTCACGCGGACGAGGCTGATTAACTACCTTTGCAGATGTGATGCGTTCTTCAAACAGCACCTTGTCGTTTTTGGTTATGGCAAATACCGATACAGCAGTGTCACCACTGTTTTCCTGATTGGTAATGGTATAGCCACTGGCCAATTGATACACTGAAAGGTTATTAAATCCGTTTACTTTATTTCTGGTTCTGGCTGTGGTTACCGAACCAATACTGGCGTTATCCACGTTCATTGCCGAAGCTATCCGGTATTCCATGCCTTTTTCGAAATGTCTCGAACGGTAATAGTCACTTACCGCAGCTTCGAAATTATTCGTCAGTGTACTGTCTTTCGGCCTGTACATAAATAAGAACCTGAAGTCTCTTACTTTTTCAACCGGCAGGCGTACAATCAGCTTATCATTATCACCGGTACGATCAAAGTACCTCAGTATTCCTCCCTTTTTAACCCGTTTCCAGGAATATTCATACACTCCGGAAATATCCGACAAAAGTATCTGCATGGAGTCGTTGGTTAACTCAGCAGCTTTGAAAGATGCATCCTGATTGGGATCAGGAGCAATGGAGCCCAGCAGTACAAACTCAGGCGAAGTGGAAATTGCTTTCACTGCATCAGCCAGCGTAGTGATACTTTGATTAACAGATGCTTTCAGCGATACCTGCTCGTCCGATTTTGGGCTTTCGTCAGGATCACATGCAACCAGGAAAATGGACGACAAAACGATGAGTGCCATCCCGAATTTAGTCTTCATACCTCTTATTGTTTTAGAATTTAAGATTTATACATACGAGAGCTTAGACTAAAGTCAAATTTAAAAGTTTAATTGCGCTGATAATTTAACTTTTAAGGAACGACTACCCGGTTATTGTGGGGTAATTTTGTGTCTTTTCCGATGCTTCCACCAGAGTATAATTCCCGTTATCATCAAGCCCAACGCGAATAATCCCACCAATGGAACTATCAGTATGTAAAAGGGTCCCAGCAGGAAATTGTAGATACGACCAGTATGGATTTCCTGCGAAAGATTCCATAGCGACATAGGCGATTTTTCGAGCACTTCCAGCGGCATGGCCGGGAATTTTTCGCGATTGAAGGGACTGTTGCTGCCTTTATCGTAATCAAATACCAAAGGATAAGTTCCGAAGTGCATTGTGTATCCGGTAATTTTATGATTGCCAATCGGTTTGCCAACTGATGACGGAGCATGGTAAGGTTGTTCGTCAATAAGATCCCACACCGCACCTGTTTCGTAATTCCAGGAAAAAAGTCCGTTGAATGATCCCACGCACAAGGTGTTGTTTCCCATGTCATCCAGCACATTAACCCCCATTACGCTGGCCGGGGGTTGGGTGTCGAAACGCTTTAACGAAGTAAACTCATCATCGGAGTAATAAAAAGCCTCAGAGGTGGAAATCACATAGCGCTGATGTTCAGGTAGGTAGAGGATGCGCCGTAAACTATCGTACCAGGGATTGGGCGTGTCGAGTTCGGTATGGGGGATTTTTCCCACTTTTGTGCCGGCAATAGCTATAAGAAGCGGCGGTCGCAGGAATATTCCGGTGATGGTGGTGATAAAGAGCAATACCGCCATAATCCATCCTATCTTTTTGTGCCAGCGAAAATGCCATTGAAAGTGTTTCTTGATGGATTTGCGTTCGCTTTTCTGAAGTTTACTTTTCTTTAGTTTCTTTTTTCCAATGTACATCCAGGCACCTCCGACCGCGAGAAAAATAAACACGACAGCTACAAGATCGACAAGCAGCTTACCGATTTTACCATACACCTCGCCACTGTGAATGACCCACAGGGTTTTGAAAAGTCCGACTTTGTTATCGTAGCCCCCCGGAGCTGGAAGGTCGAGTACCCTGAATTCTTGCAGGTTCTGAGTTAAAAGAAGGTGTGAGCGGGTCATGATAAACAGACTGTCGCCTTTAACCAGTATATCCACCACATTTTTCTCATGCACCGGTAGTTCAATTTTCCGCCATTGCTGAAGGTTGCGGTGGTATTCATACAAGCCGAACAGCGTACCGGCAAGGATACGCTGATCGGTTGTAAAGCTGACTTTGAAGGTTTTTCGCTGATCGATTCCCTTCGGAAATCCCTGATTGAAATCAGTAAAATTCCCGAAGGTAGTATCGGTCAGCCAGATACCCACAGTTCCATATAAAAGTATGCTGTCGTTGCCAATCTTTTCGGTGCTGCGTACTGCTGCCAGGTTCCAGTCGCGGTAGGAATATTCATCGGGCAGAAACTTGCGGTCGACGCTAAAGGCCGAAAAGGTTTGCCGGTGATTCATGATAATCCCCGAAATAGAAAACAATACCAGAAAGACAGCCAGAATAAGTCCGGCCCAACGATGATACTTTTTGAGAAATTTTTTCATGAAAAAATCTGCAGTGGTTAGTGGGTTACTAATTAAAGATTAATCCAACTTCGTTTTTTTCGTTGCAAAGAAAGTCTTTTGTGTTAAATCCCACAAGATGATCACACCTCCGAGAATCATCATCCCATCCGGAACGGTACGTGCCCACATCCAGCCTTTCATTACTTCGACTGTTTCGCGCAGACGGGCGGCATAGTAACCCGACTCCATGGCCACCTGTCCCTGATGCATACCAATGAGATAGGTCGGAATGGTGTACAACAATGCACCGATGGTGAGAATCCAGAATCCATAGCGACTGAGTTTATCGTTCCATTCCAGGTTGTTGGCAAGGGCATTGGTACGCGAAGTCATGTACAGAAATGCAATGGCAATATACCCGAATGCTCCCAACAGAGCCACATGTCCATGCGGCATAATCAGATAGGTGGCATGGGTGTAGTAATTGATGGTTGGGGTGTTGATTACCATCCCGAAAAATCCTGCCCCAATCCAGTTCATAACAGCCGAACCACCAATCCACAGGAAGGGGATGCTATAGTCGAACCGTTCTCCGGCATACAGCTTTTCCCGCTGATTCTTCCAGGCTTCGATAATCATTAATGCCAACGGAAGTGGTTCCAGCGCCGAGAAAATTCCTCCCACAGCAATCCAGTATTCGTCGAGCCCCTGCCAAAAATAGTGGTGACCAACGCCCAGGGTGCCGCTCAGCGAAATAAGGAACAGTTCGAAGAACATCACACGAACGGCCGTTTTGTGGGTTATTAATCCGAGAGAAACGGTAAAAAAAGCGATTACACCAGCAGCAAAAAGTTCGAAGGTCAGTTCCACCCACAGGTGAATCACCCACCAGCGGTAATAATCGTCGACCGTGTAGTTGGGAATGATTTTGTGGACAGGCATCATCCCGGCCATATAAAGGGTTGCAATTGCAAAGGCCGACCAGATAATGGTACTAACAATCGGGTTGTTGGTGGCGGCTTTACGTATCAACGAAATAATCATCAGGAACCAGAAAACAAGTCCTATGACCAAGCCAATATCCCACACCCGACCCAGGTTGAGCAGTTCGCGGCCTTCATTTCCCAGCCAAAACCAGGTGTCGCGCATTTGACCAGTGGCTCCCATATACATTCCGATCATACTTCCTACAGCAACCACAATCAGTGCAGCCCACAACACATTGACCAGCCATGGATACTTATGATCGCGGTTGGCTACCCAGGGTGCTATCAACAATCCACCAACCAGCCATCCCACTGCCACCCATAAAATGGCCAGTTGCGTGTGCATGGAGCGAATCACATTAAATGGAAGAATTTCCTGCGAAATCAGAAAGTCACTGGATGGCTCGGTGTACAAGTGGGCCAGGTATCCACCCATCACCATTTGCACTACCATCAGTCCTGCCACTATAGGAATGTATTTCAGCAGTTTCTTTTGTGATGGAAAAATGGACGTTACTTTCAGAGGTTCCTCCAGTTGCTCGTTTTCTTCCTTTTTAAATAAATATTCATACGATAGGAAAACAACAATTATAGTTGCTACCCACAAAATCAGGAATTCCCACAATGAAATTTTATGAGAGAAAAAAGTTAAATCCTGATCAATGAGTGGTTCTGCCGGCCAGTTGTTCGACCATGTACGCTCGGTTCCCGGTCGCAGCGACGATGCCACCAGCTGCGACCAGTCGAAGAAAGCTGCTATCTTCACTGCTTCGTCGGCACGGATAATACCACCTCTGAAACCACGTTCCGGATCGCCGTTTACCAACATGTTTACTACATAGTCCACGTTTTTCAGGTAGGCCGAAGCGGATGCATTGGTGTAAACAGTGGTTTCCTCCACGAGTTTGGTTTCATTTCTGAAATCCTGTTTTACCCGTACTTTAACAGCACCCCGCTCAATGTCGGTGAGTTCACCGTTGTTTTTACCATACATCTCCTGACCATAGTGGTCGTACAGATGGGTAGCCCTGTAATGGAGCATGTCGGTGGTAAAATCGGGACCAATGTAGGCTCCCATTCCCAGCAGGGATCCCCAGTCGGTAAGATCAAATTGCTGAAAAAGAGCTTTTCCTTCCACCACGTCATCGTAGGTGTAAAGTACCTGGCCACTTGCCGATACCACTTGCTGTGGGATAGGCGGAACTTCTTTCTGCAGGTTTGCAGTGTAATAAATCAACATCGATACCATAATGATGGCGATGATCCAGAATGAGGTGAATAACCCTTTCCGGCTCATAAATCTGTCAAGCAATGAAGGACGCATAATTTTAAATGATTAATGGGTTAATTATTAATGATTAATAAATGCTACAATAGAGTAGTATATTGTTTTAAAAAAATAGCTAATACCGTTTGGCCTGTTCGAAATCGATATCGGTCAGTGTGGTATTCGTAAATACACTCAAAAATTCTTCGCGTACCTTTATCCAGGTGGTATGCATCACACAGGGATTTTCGCAGGAGCATTCCTCGAAACCCAGCACACAGCCTGCATAGGTATCCATTCCTTCTACGGCATCCACCACATCGGCAAGGCGTATTTCGGAAGGTTCTTTGCGAAAACTGTATCCACCTTCCCGTCCCTGAATGCTGTAAATGAAGCCTTGTTTGCTCAGAGTAGTCATCAGCCTGCGAAGGTACTTATCCGAGATATTCAGTTTTTCGACCAGGGATTTTGCCGAATACAACTGTGCCGGATCTTTGGCCATATAGGTCAAAATCCGTAAAGCATATTCGGAGGTGTTGGTCAGTTTCATGAAAATTCTATCATTAAGTAGTATTTCGGCTGCAAATTTAAAGAAATATTTGAAAGTTATCACATTTCACTAAAAAAATTACCTGATTAAAGAAAAGTTTCCTATATTTGTCAGCGTATTTATCATGAAACACAGCTCTTGTCCTGATTATAAAAACTGATCCGATGAGAAAAACCGTCCCCTTCTTTTCTCTTCCACGGCGCTTCATTGCTCCTGTGGTCATTTTCGGAGGATTAATCGCCGGCCTTGGAGTATATATCATTTACATGTCGAAAGCGCATGTATATCTGGGCGATGATCCTGCAGCCTGCGTCAACTGCCACATTATGACTCCCTACTACCAGACCTGGTTTCACAATTCGCATGCGAAGTGGACTACCTGTAACGATTGTCATGTGCCACAGGACAATGTATTCAGCAAATATTATTTTAAAGCGATGGACGGATTGCTGCATTCGGCCGTTTTTACAATGCGGATGGAACCCCTGGCCATAAGAGCCCGTAAGGCCAGTTCGAATGTGGTAATGGAAAATTGCATACGTTGTCATACACAGTTGAATACAGAGTTTGTAAATACGGGTATGATCACGTTTAACGATGCCCGTGAAGGAAAAGGAAAGGCCTGCTGGGATTGCCATTCAACGGTTGCGCATGGTAAACAGAGCAGTATTGCTTCCACACCCAATGCAATTGTTACGCCTCTTCCTGAATCACCCATTCCTCAATGGCTTAAAAAAGCAATGTCACCCAATTAAATCATTTATAAGAGCTTAGGCGTAAAACAACTGCAAAGCCTCACCCATTAATCACTAATCATTAATCATTAACCATTGATTATCATGTTTCACAAATTAAACGACTTTATCAGCCGCAAGCCCGTATGGGGATGGATTATGTTCCTTTCCATAATGGTAGTTGTATTTTTGATTGGCATGTTGGCAGCTTCCATCACTGAGCGCCGGGCCGAAATTGCCAGCGTGTTTAACAATCGTAAAGTTGAAATAAAAGAGCTGGAAGCCCGCAGCGATATCTGGGGAGTTAATTATCCACGGGAATACCAAACATGGAAGAAAACTGCCGACATGGATTTCAAAAGCAAGCACATGGGAAATAGGGAGGAAGATGTCCTGGAGACTCGTCCCGAAATGGTGGTAATGTGGGCGGGCTATGCATTTGCGATGGATTACAAAGCTCCGCGCGGCCATATGTATGCTGTAACGGATGTGCGCAATACGCTCCGTACCGGTTCTCCTTTCACTGAAGAGGCAAATATGCAGCCCGGTACCTGCTGGAGTTGTAAAAGCCCGGATGTTCCCCGTATGATGCACGAAGTGGGAATCGCTGAATTTTACAAAGGTAAATGGTCGTCGATGGGACATGAAATTGTAAATCCGATTGGTTGTGCCGATTGCCACGACCACAACACCATGAACTTGAATATTAGTCGGCCTGGACTCATTGAAGCCTTCGAGCGTCAGGGTAAAAAGGTGTCCGAAGCCACTGCTCAGGAAATGCGTTCACTGGCCTGTGCCCAGTGTCATGTGGAATATTACTTCAAAGGAGATGGTAAATACCTGACATTCCCCTGGGATAAAGGTACATCGGTTGAACAGATTGAAGCCTATTTTGATGAAGTTGGGCATGTGGATTGGGTGCATAAATTAAGTCGTGCACCGATGCTTAAGGCTCAACACCCTGATTACGAGATTTTCATGATGGGCCCTCACGCTCAGCGGGGACTTTCCTGTGCCGATTGTCACATGCCGTATAAAGTGGATGGTGGCATCAAATACAGCGATCACCAGATTTCGAGTCCGTTACGTAATATTGCCAATACTTGCCAGACCTGCCATCGCGACAGCGAGGAAAATCTACGCAACTATGTGTACGAGTACCAGGATAAAGCGTTGGAAATTCGCGATCGGGTGGAACAGGAAATCACAAAAGCGCATGTATTTGCCAAAAATGCCTGGGATAACGGTGCTACAGAAGCCCAGATGAAAGATGCGCTGAACCTGATTCGTCAGGCACAGTGGCGTTGGGACTTTGTAGTGGCCAGTCATGGTGCTACTTTCCATGCACCCGTTGAATCCCAGCGTATTTTAGCTCACAGTCTGGATAAAGCTCATCAGGCCAATCAGGCGCTTCAACACATACTCTTTGCCCTGAATGTGAATCCTGCAGTAGTGAAAATGCCGGATATAGCAACCAAAGCTAAAGCTCAGGAGTATATCGGTTTGGATATAAAGACACTGAACGAGAAAAAGACGAAGTTTATCAACGAGGTAATTCCTCAGTGGATTAAAAATGCAGAAGAACGCGGTAAATTAACATCACAGAAGTTATAATACGATAGCCAGCCATTAGGAAATTGGAAGATAAAGCATGGATGACAAGATAAAACGAGCCTTCTGGCAGGCGCCCTGGGGATATAAGGAAAGCATCGCTGTAGTTGGCGGGCTTTCTTTTGTTGGACTGATGCTTCAGCTTAGCATAGGAAATTTTAATTTTACCTTACTGGAATATCCGGTCGGATTACTTGCAATCGTTGGGTTAATCGTACTCACTGGTTTGATGATTTGGCGTCACAAGTCACCCTTTTTTGTGTGGTTTTCGGGTGTACCCATGAGTGTTTCGGTTATTGGCGGAGTTCTTTTCTTTGCACTTATTATGGGCCTTGTGCCGCAACACGGCGATGGACACGCGCACGAACACTCACCCTTGGGTTTCGATACCGTTACCCGTTCGTGGCCTTTTGTGTTGCTTTACTCCTTATTAATGCTCAACCTGAGCATGGTCACAGCCCGTCGGTTATTGAACTTCAAATGGGGCGATTATGCATTTTACCTGAATCATTTGGGATTATTGTTGCTGTTGATTGCTGCCGGAATAGGTGCTGCCGATTTGCGTCGCTACGTGATGCACGTTCAGGAAGAAGCTACCGAATGGCGGGTATTCAGTGATAGTGGTGATATGATTGAACTGCCGGTAGCCATCCATTTGAAGGATTTCTACATGGAAGAATACATTCCCAAACTGGCCATCATTGATAAAAAAACAGGGGAGACCTATCCTTCAGGTAAACCGCAGATGTGGCAAATCGACACACTAACTACAAAAGGTGCAATTGCCGCCTGGAATATTGAAGTACTCGACTATATTCACGAAGCTATACGCAACAGCGACAGTACCTATCGTCATGTGCCAATGCCGGGTTCGTGTCCTGCTGTAAAAGTACGGGTGATCAATGCGTCCACGGGTTTCGATCGTACCGGATGGATATGCGGTGGAAATTTTGCGCAGTTGTATATGACTATGGAACTCAACGAGCATCTGAACATGGTGATGACACGACCAGAACCAAAGCTGTATCGCTCGGAGGTCATCGTGTATACCCAATCGGAAAAAGCGATTCCTGCATCTATTGAAGTGAACAAACCCCTGAAAGTGGAAAACTGGTTTATCTATCAATACAGTTACGATTCGGATAGGGGGAAAGCATCGACGACCAGTAGTTTCGAGCTGGTGTACGACCCCTGGCTCAGCTGGGTGTATATTGGATTGTGGATGTTTATTGCCGGATCGGTATTGCTCATTTGGGAAGGAAATAAAAAGTCAAAAATAAGTAAGGATGATCACCTGGAGTAGTTTTAGCTGGTTTGCATTGCCCACGATGCTGTTGTGGACTTTGGCCATTTTGATGATATACAGGAGACAGTTGCATTCAGAAGGAAAAGTTTCTACTGAGCTAAATGTGAATACTTCTTCTGAAAAGGGTAACATACCTGTTCATGCTGAAAGTGCGAAGATTAGTCCGCTCTATACCAGTGCGTTACTGACTATTACCGGCATTTTGATTTTCGGCAGCTTTATCGCTTTAATGTGGATAAGTCTCGACCGTCCACCCATGCGTACAATGGGAGAAACGCGCCTTTGGTACACCTTTTTTCTTTCAGTGATTGGTTTAATAATGTATCTGAAGTGGCGTCATCACTGGATACTGAGTTTCAGTCTGGCGGTGGCTTCAGTATTTATAATCGTTAACCTGGCCAAACCCGAGATTCACTCAAAGGATTTAATGCCGGCACTTCAGAGTGTCTGGTTTGTGCCCCATGTGATTGCGTACATCATGTCGTATGCATTTTTGAGTGCTGCCACTATAGCCGCTATTATCCTGCTTTATAGAAAAGACTACTCTGATCGATCGCTGATTTCTCTCACCGATAATGTGATTTACATCGGTTTTGGATTGCTGATGGTGGGACTGCTGATTGGAGCCGTTTGGGCAAAGGAAGCCTGGGGTCATTACTGGAGCTGGGATCCGAAGGAAACATGGGCATTTATTACCGCTGCGGGTTACCTGATGTATATTCATATCCGGTTGAGGGAGAACAAAATCCGACGATTTACGCTCTGGTTAGTGGTTTTTTCATTCGTTTTGTTGATGATTACCTGGAAAGGTGTCAATTACCTGCCGTCGGCAAAGGGCAGCGTGCATGTGTATTCGCAGCAGGATTGATTCGGGTCTTTTTTTATTTCCATGGAAATCGTCCAGTTCTCAAAAATTTAATTACCATTCTGACGGTCAATGATTTGAATAATATCCCGGCATGGGTGGCTTTAATAAAAACCAGGTCTTTTTCGTTTCCCAGAATTGCATCTTTCGGGATAATCAGCCCATCGTTGTCTTCTTCCAAAAAAAGGTTGAAGCCTTTTCTTCCTCCCCGAACGCCCAGGATTAGTCCGGTTTCTGCATCAGGAATGGGATAACTGTATGCTCCCTTCTCGGGATCTGTAGTAAGATTGGGTAGATTAGGGCCGCCCAGTAAGCGGGCCAGTCTCGATTGTACAAAAAAATCGGCAACAGGTGTCCCCTTGTTGGGAGGGGCAATCATTACAATACGGTGTATGAAGGGCTTCCAGCCCCTTGCAGGAAGGTGGTGATAAACCGATCGGGCTACCAATGCTCCCATCGAATGGGTTACAAAATACACTGTATCGGGGCGGTCGGCTTCTATCTTATGCCACA
>JAVFAG010000014.1:8152-14557 GCA_034002585.1 Paludibacter sp. | reverse complement strand
CGGTGTATGAAGGGCTTCCAGCCCCTTGCAGGAAGGTGGTGATAAACCGATCGGGCTACCAATGCTCCCATCGAATGGGTTACAAAATACACTGTATCGGGGCGGTCGGCTTCTATCTTATGCCACAAACCCATGGCGGCAGTATCTACATCTTCCCGTAAACTGGGATAGGTGAAAATTTCGGCATGAAAGCCTGCTTCATCCAGACTGGATTTGATGAGCTGCATTTCGAGACCGAGTCCTGCATAACCGTGAATGAGGTACACCTTATGGGATGCTACCAATGGTAGTGAAAAAAGCAGGAGCAGAGGAAGTAGTTTCATAGAGCTAACTGGTTAAGAGGGTTTAAAAATTAAAAAGTGAAGGTGATGCAGGTGTGCATTTACAGGTAACGATACGCTGCTTTGCGTAGTTTGTCCATCACAGCAAGACCAACTCCGGTTTCGGGAACAGCTTGTGCCACGATACAATCAATATCGGCTTCCTCAAGCCGGTGAATAGCCGCAAAAAGGTTTACCGCACAGGTTTTCAGGTCACCTGTGTGACTAAGTACTTCAACATGAGCATATCCATCGGTGTCCTCTCCCTTAAAACTTAATATGCCAACGCGTTGTCGATCGGCAGGAACGGCTGTTTCTTTTTCCAGAATATACAATGGTTTTTCAGGACTGTAGTGCGATTTCAACATGCCCGGGCTTACGATATGCATTTTTTCTGCGTCCGGAAGAGCATGGAAAGGAATGATTTTTTCGAGTTCCTCACGGGTAATCACCCCATGACGAAGAATTTCAAAGCCTTTGTCGTTCAAAGAGATAATGGTAGATTCGATTCCCACATCAGCCTGTCCTCCATCGAGAATGAAATCAACATCGGGCAACTGCTTGGCCACATGTTGAGCAAGGGTAGGACTCAGCTGTCCGAACTTATTGGCACTGGGTGCAGCAATGGGACATCCTGCTTCGCTTATTAAAGCCCGGGCTATCTCGTTAGCAGGCATTCGAATTCCAACAGTTTCCAAACCAGAAGTAACAATATCAGGAATTAAATCACTTTTAGGTAGAATTATCGTCAACGGTCCCGGCCAGAATGCTTCTGCCAGCAAATCGATGCGTGGGTCGTTGGAAGTGGTCAACCGATTCAGCTCGGTCCTATCGGCTATATGCACAATCAGTGGATCGAACGAAGGACGTTCCTTGAGTTCGAATATACGCGCCACAGCCATGGCATTCAGTGCGTTAGCGCCTAATCCATACACAGTTTCGGTAGGGAAGGCAACCACTTTTCCTTCACGAATCAATTGGGCAGCGTGGGATATTTCCCGGGACAACGACATATTTAATGACTTTTGAATCAGGGTGCAAAGGTAATCATTTTTTCCTGCCCTTCCGAACGACAAATACACAATAAATTATGTATTTTTGCAGTCGATACACAAGCTTATGACTATCAATTTCCCATATTCTCTTCTGGAGCAGGATGAGCTGATTCGTAAACTAAATGAGTTTTCAGGCAGGGGCGAAGCGTTTTATGTACTAATTCGGTATGATGGACAAAAAGGATATTTTATTCCGGCATCCTACATGAACGATGATTGGATTCGGATTTCTTTTTATTCTGAAATAAAATCGGACCCTTCGTTGATAGGCAGGTGGAATGTCAGCCCTGTCGAAAAAGAGAAATATGCTTCGAAATTTGACAAAGTTATGGCTCACATTCGCAGGGGAGATACCTTTCTGATAAACCTCACACAACCCTCTTTAGTCAGCTGCGATGATTCGCTGGAAGAACTGTTTGAAAAGGCGTATGCTCCTTACAAAATCTGGATTCGCGATCAATTTGTGTGCTTTTCACCTGAACGGTTTGTTTCCATACAAAATGGCTGCATTCGTACTTTTCCGATGAAAGGAACGATTGACGCTTCGTTACCTGCAGCGGAAGAGTTGGTGATGAACAACGAAAAAGAGAAAGCTGAACATGCCACTATTGTCGATTTATTGCGCAACGATTTAAGCAGAGTAGCCACTGATGTGAAAGTGACCCGCTATAGGTATATCGATCGAATACACACCCACAAAGGTGAATTGTTGCAGGTAAGTTCTGAAATTCAGGGGAAATTACCGGCCGACTATGATTCTCACCTGGGCGACATCCTTTTTTCTTTGTTGCCTGCCGGTTCGATCAGTGGAGCTCCGAAAGTAAAAACGCTGGAAATTATTCAGCAAACTGAAGGATATGATCGTGGCTTTTATACAGGTATCTGTGGATTTTTCGACGGTGCCACTTTCGATTCAGCAGTGATGATTCGCTTTTTGGAACAAGCGGAGGAGGGATTTATTTATAAAAGCGGAGGTGGAATTACTTTTCAAAGTGAAATGGAACAAGAATACCAGGAATTAATACAGAAAGTATATGTACCCCTGCATTGAAGCAATAGAATGGTTGGATGGTAAAGCCCAACGAATTAATTACCATCAGCGCAGGGTGGATGCCGCCTTTCAATTGTTGTTCCCGTGGGTACAGCCTTTTGAATTGGCAGAAGCGTTGGAGCGATTCCGAACGGGTACCTTTTTTCCTGAAAAGGGCAGGTATAAACTCCGCTTGCAATACGATAATCAGCTGCGGACAGTTGAGTTTGTCGAATACCATCAACGCAGGGTGGAATCGTTGAAACTGATTGAAATTGACTACGCCACCACGACCTTCAAATCCTCGGACCGCCAAACGATTGATGCTGCTTTTACACAACGCGGCAGTTGCGACGATGTGTTGCTGGTGCGCGATGGTTTGCTAACCGATACTTCCTATGCAAACATAGCCTTTTTCGATGGTCAAAAATGGATAAGCCCGCGCATTCCGTTGTTGTACGGAACCCGACGGGCTTATTTACTCGATCATCAGTTGATTGAAACGGATGATATTGCAGTCAATGAATTGCCTCGTTTTCAGCGTATAAGGCTGTTCAATGCCCTGATTGGTTTCGGTGAGCTGGAATTATCAGTAGATCAGATTTTTACCTGAATTTACTGGCTTATAAAGCAGGTGTTTCTACAAGCCACTATTCTGAAAATCAGGCTTTCGAACGTATATAATTCACAATCCATTCACCTACTTCCGAAGTGCTGTAGGCTTTTCCACCACTGGCAATGTCTTCGGTTACCACTGCTGCATCCATGCTGGCAGCAACAGCTTCGCGAATCAAGGCACCTTCTTCCATCATGTTGAATGCATATTCGAACATCAGTGCTGCAGAGAGTATGGTAGCCAAAGGATTAGCGATGTTTTTACCGGCAGCCTGCGGATACGAACCGTGAATAGGTTCAAATACCGATGTGTGAATGCCGATAGAGGCGGAGGGAAGCATTCCCAGCGAGCCTGTGATTACCGATGCTTCGTCGGTAAGGATATCACCAAACAGATTCTCAGTCACCAGTACATCAAAGCTTTTAGGCCACTGAATGATACGCATAGCTGCATTATCCACAAACATGTATTCTGTTTCGATGTCGGGATACTGAGGTGCAATTTCCTGGGTTACCTGACGCCACAGTCGACTGGATGCCAATACGTTGGCTTTGTCAACCATAGTCACTTTTTTGCGGCGCTGACCGGCATATTTATAGGCCAGGTGCATGATGCGCTCCACTTCTTCGCGGGTATATACGCAGGTATCATAGGCAGTGTTTCCATCTTCGGAACGACCTTGCGGGCGACCGAAATACATACCGCCGGTAAGTTCACGGATACACATAAAATCGGCACCTTCCACCAAATCAGCACGAAGAGGAGATTTGTGCAACAGTGAAGGGAAAGTAGTTACAGGACGAATATTGGCATACAAACCAAGTTGCTTGCGCATGCGAAGCAAACCTTGCTCGGGACGCACTTTTGCCGATGGATTGTTGTCGTATTTGGGATCGCCGATTGCACCGAACAGCACCGCATCGGAACGCATACACAGCTCGTGAGTTTCAGCAGGGTAGGGATCGCCGACAGCATCTATCGCACAGGCACCGGTAATACCTTCTTCGTAAGAAAGGGTATGACCGAATTTATCACATACAGCCTTTGTCACTTCCAGGGCCTGTTTAACAATCTCAGGACCAATTCCGTCCCCTGCCAATACGGCGATCTTTAAATTTTTGCTCATATAAAAGTATCTTTTAAAAAAGGATTATTGAGTTGAAGAGAAATGAGAAATGGCCTCCCGGTTAGGGGAACGGCCAATTATCATTACTCATTTTTTAACATCGGACTCTCTCCGCTTTCTATGATGTTCAGCATTTTTTCTGTAGCCTTAATAGCAGCTACAGTCTGGTCGCCATCAAGTCCGCGGGTTCTGAAGGTTTTGCCTTCAAACTGCCAGGTGATAATGGTTTGCACGATAGCATCAGTTTTTCCTCCGGGAGGAATCACCACTTCGTAACCAATCAGCTCAGGGGTGGGTTTGTTTAGCTTCTTGTAAATCTTGTACATCGCTTTCGAAATGGCATTGTACTGTCCATCGCCCGAAGCCGATTGTTCATATTCTTCGCCCCTGATTTCCAGTTTTACGCTGGCCATAGGCCGCAAGCCATTGGTTACCGAAAGGCTGTAATTCACCACTTTAATTAAATGCTGATCGGTGGCACTTTTCACAACATCAGCGACAATGAAAGGTAGCTCGTCGATAGTCACCATTTCCTGCTTATCGCCCAGCTCAATCACCCGTTGGGTAACCTGTGCCATCATTTCCGCATCGAGCTCTATCCCAAGTTGCTGTAAATTCTTCAGAATATTGGCTTTTCCTGATGTTTTACCAAGGGCATATACCCGTTCGCGCCCAAAGCGTTCGGGAAGCAAATCATTGTAATACAGGTTGTGTTTGTTGTCACCATCGGCATGAATGCCCGCAACCTGCGTAAATACATTCTCGCCGATAACCGGTTTATTGGAAGGGATACGGATCCCTGAATAGGTTTCCACCAGCCGGCTCACCGAGTTAATTTTAGCCTCGTGGATACGTGTCGACTTCTTATTGTGGTCTTTAATAATAGCCACTACACTTGAAAGAGGCGCGTTTCCAGCCCGTTCGCCCAGCCCGTTCACTGTTACGTGTACACCATGAACACCGGCTTTTATTGCTTCATATACATTGGCCACGGCAAAGTCGTAGTCGTTATGGGCATGAAAATCGAAATGCACCGATGGATAGCGTTCGATCATCAGTCGACAGAACTGAAGCGTTTCGCTTGGATTCAGAATTCCCAACGTGTCGGGAAGCATTATACGTTTAACCTTTTCCTTGTGTAGTTGATCTACCATGAAAAATACGTAGTCAGATGAATTACGCATACCATTCGACCAATCTTCCAGGTAGATATTCACATCGATACCCATTTCATTCGCAAAGCCAATTTCACGGCATACATCGGCGAGATGTTCCTCAGGTGTTTTACGCAACTGATGCCGGCAATGATTTTCGGAACCCTTGCAAAGCAGGTTAATCACTCTACAGCCAGCATCCTGAATCCATTGAAGTGAGGTGCGGTTGTCAACAAATCCCAGTACTTCAATCTTATCGATATGGCCATTTTCCTTTGCCCAGCGAGCTACCTTTTTTACCGAATCGTATTCGCCTTCCGAAACCCGTGCCGATGCAATCTCGATTCTGTCCACACACAGTTCTTCGAGCAACAGCCGGGCTATGCTCATTTTTTCGGCTTTCGCAAACGAAACCCCTGATGTCTGTTCCCCGTCGCGCAGGGTGGTGTCCATTATCTCTATCATAACTACCGTTTTTTAGAGGGTGCGGTTGGCTTCGTACTGAAGCACTAAGTCTTTCTTGCTGAGTAAATAATCGATATCGTCCATGCCTTTCAATAAGCATTCTTTCTTATAGGGATTGATGTCGAAGTTTTCAGTTTTACCGTTTGAATTGTTGGTAATCGTCTGCGATTCAAGATCAACTGTGAGGGTCACCGAGGGATCGGACTCTACCAGGTTGAAAATCTCAGCGAGGAACTCCGTACTAACCACCACCGGTAGCACCCCGTTATTAAGTGAATTATTGCGAAAGATATCGGCAAAAAAGCTCGATACCACCACTTTAAATCCATAGCCATCGATGGCCCAGGCTGCATGTTCGCGGCTCGATCCTGAGCCAAAGTTTTTTCCTGCAACCAGAATGCTGCCGGAATATGAGGGATTGTTAAGAATGAAATCTTTTTTCGGACTTCCGTCTTTTTCGTACCGCCAGTCGGCAAAAAGGTTATCGCCAAAACCATTTTTATCGGTGGCTTTCAGGAAACGGGCGGGTATAATCTGGTCGGTGTCCACATTTTCAATGGGAAGTGGAACTACCGTTGATGTCAGTTTTTCGAATTTATTCATGATTTGTTAATTTACATGTTCTGAAGTTAGAAGCTG
>JAVFAG010000014.1:0-8052 GCA_034002585.1 Paludibacter sp. | reverse complement strand
CGGGCACCCATTTCAATGGAAAGGTTACACACAGTCATACGCTCTTCCATGGACATATTGCGAATGGCCTCGCCGGCATATTCCACAAAATAACCTGTAGCACCACCTGTGGTCAGTTTGGCAATTGTGTACAGAGCCAGGTCCTTAGCGCTTACTCCGGTACCCAACTTTCCGTTGTAGGTAATACGCATTGTTTTCGGACGGGTCTGAAGGATACATTGCGTAGCCAGTACCATTTCAACTTCAGATGTTCCGATACCAAAGGCGATGGTTCCGAATGCTCCATGGGTCGATGTATGACTGTCGCCGCAAACGATGGTCATGCCCGGTTGAGTAAAGCCATTTTCAGGGCCAATAATATGCACAACACCATTCTTTTCGTGTCCGAGTGGATAGAAAATCGGCATATTGAACTCAGCTGCATTTTTTGCAAACTGATCGAGCTGGTTGCGCGAAATCGGGTCTTTTACCGGCTGATCCTGATCGATAGTGGGTGTGTTGTGGTCGGCGGTCATGGTGGTAAGTTCCGGACGGAACACCTTCAGACCACGGGTACGAAGTCCGTTAAATGCCTGCGGACTGGTCACTTCGTGGCAGAAATGACGGTCGATGTACAATTGGGTGGGGCCGTTTTCCACGGAGGAAACCACATGGGCATCCCAGATTTTGTCAAAAAGCGTTTTACTCATATCTATCTTTTAGTTTATCTTTTTTACTCTAACAATTATTTGATGAATTGGTTGATGGCGTTGATGTAAGCTTCAACGGATGCAGCGATAATATCGGTGTTGGCTCCGAATCCGTAATAGACTACTCCTTCATGTTCTACCTGCATGTGCACTTTTCCCACATCATCACTACCGCGGTTAATAGCCTGAATAGTAAATTCCTGCAGCGTCATCTTGCGGTTGATGATTTTTTTCAGGGCATTGATGGCGGCATCTACCGGACCATTACCTGTTGCAGCTGCTTCAAACAATTCGCCGGCAATTTTTACACCCAGACTGGCTACCGGACGGAGGCCCACACCTGAACTTACCTGCAGGTATTCGAGGCGGATACGGTCTTTCGAGGAGCGTTCCTTGCCTACCAGCATCAATACATCATCGTCATTAATATCTTTTTTGCGGTCGGCCAGCTTCAGGAATTCCTGGTAGATGGCATCTAATTTTTCGCCATCCACATCTACTCCGAGCACACTCAGGCGGTGTTTCAGTGCAGCACGTCCGCTGCGGGCGGTAAGTACAATGGAGTTTTTGTCGATACCCACGTCGGTAGGATCCATAATTTCGTAGCTCTCGCGGTTTTTCAATACTCCATCCTGATGGATGCCGGATGAATGTGCAAATGCATTTCGTCCGACAATAGCTTTATTGGGCTGTACCGGCATGTTCATCAGGTTCGAAACCAACCGACTGGTGCCGTAAATCTTGTGTGTGTTGATTTGAGTATCAATTTGTAAGTCTTTGTGGCATTTCAGAATCATGGCTACTTCTTCCAGCGATGTGTTGCCGGCCCGTTCGCCGATACCATTAATTGTAACTTCTACCTGACGGGCGCCGTTCAGAACGCCTGCCATTGTATTGGCTGTGGCCATGCCAAGGTCGTTGTGGCAATGGGTGGAGAGGATAGCATTGTGTACCCCTTTTACATTTTCCATCAGGAATTTAATTTTTTCTCCGTATACATGGGGAAGGCAATAGCCCGTTGTGTCGGGGATGTTTACCACGGTAGCTCCAGCCTTAATAACCGCTTCCACCACCCGTGCAAGGTACACATTGTCGGTGCGACCGGCATCTTCGCAGTAAAATTCCACATCTTCCACAAACGATTTAGCATATTTCACAGCTGCCACTGCGCGCTCCAGAATCTCTTCCTGATTGGAATTAAATTTATACCTGATGTGGTAATCGGAGGTGCCGATACCGGTGTGAATACGTTTGCGTTTTGCATACTGCAATGCTTCGGCCGCTACTTCAATGTCTTTTTGTACGCCACGGGTCAGTGCGCAAATCGTTGGCCAGGTAACGGCCTTCGAAATTTCAACCACCGAATTAAAATCGCCCGGACTGGAAATCGGAAATCCTGCTTCAATCACATCTACACCCAGTTGTTCGAGTGCTTTTGCAACCTGAATCTTTTCTACTGTGTTGAGCTGACAACCCGGAACCTGTTCGCCGTCGCGCAATGTGGTGTCGAAAATAAAAAGTCTGTCCATAATCGTTGTGTTTTAAAAGAAAAAACCTTCCCCACATTGAGTGAGAAAGGTTTTGAATATCTCGTATTAACTTATATACATACCGAACTCACTCTTACTTTCTGTGTAAAAGAATAAGAATACCGAGGAGTAGAATATGAATAAAAGTAGTTTGCATTACAGTTTATAATTAATCGGCGCAAAGATACATCAAATTTCTAAAAATACAAGCGATAAGTATAAATTTATTACCTTTTTTGAAGATTAATTCGTTGATAATAGTGATTTATAAACAAATTTGTATCCGGGCGCTGCATAAATATTGGTTCCGAAGGGTTAAGTATGATATTTCTTGCATCTTTATACAATCCGGGAACTGTTCCATCGCTAACAAGTTGAAAGTGCGATGAATCGCGAAGCTTGTGTTTTTCGAGAACCCAGTTGTACATAATTGCCGGATCGTAAACGAAATAATTGACATAATCAATATTGTTCCGACCATCACCCTCGTACCAGCTTTTGGTACGTTTAATAGTTCTGTTCTTAATCTTTTTTCCTTCGTTAAATTTGCCACCGACCAGATTCATTGGTATTTTTACATCGATACGCCATTGTGAAGCTGCGTCGGGGATTAATCCTGCCACATCGAGCAGGGCCATTCCAAAGGCCGAACAACCAGCTCCTTCGTAATGATACCTGGGCCAAAAGGCACCGCCGTAAAAATCGCTGGCAGCAAAGTGTTCCGTAATTTTTTTCTGGTATTCATTCAGAAAAGTCAGCATGCGCTTCATTGCAGGCTTATTAATCCGAAAGGTTATAAAACCAAGCAAATTTCTGTCGCGGTACACTTTTAGTTTGTGTTTTATTTCCCCCGCTGGTTCAATCCTTCCTTCCAGATCGGCACCGAGAATTCCAAAACCCACTCTGTCTTTCAATACCAGATCGATGCGTTCCTGCCAGCGTTTCGACGATTGAGCAATGTATAGTGTATCGTTGAGCAGAGGGGAATTCAGTCGCATTGAAACGTGACCGATGAGGTAATTATCTTTCAATCCCAGGGTTTTTATGTAAATCTGCAACATGCTCGCGTACAAGGCTGAAGGACTTGACCAGTCGAGTGGAAGCATGGTAGGCATTAAAAACAGGGTAATTTCGTGTACCTGCGTGCTGTCGTCGATAAAATGCAAAGTGCTATCACTATTTTCTTTTGCAATGATATCCTGTGCCGGGAGCGAATAAACAAAAACAGTGAAAAGGAATGCCAGAAAGAATCTATGATAGTTTTGAAACATGTTGAAGTAAGAGAGTTTTTATATTGAATGCAAAAATAATTAATTTCATTTCAATTACAAATCAATGACAACATTATTGTGTTAAATTGTAGGTGATTGTTGACAGATTAAAAAATATACCTAACTTTGCAGCGGTTTTCGGGATACTACTTAAACCGATTACCGGGGGTGCCTTAATATTACGGGCTGAGATCATACCCTTTGAACCTGAACGGATAATGCCGTCGAGGGAAGAAGTAAATCTCCGTATTTTTTGTGTTACTCTCAGAATAAATTATTAATTTCAATTTAATCAATTTGTGATGAGAAAAATGATTTTTGCGATGCTCTTAGCGGGCATCAGTGCTGCAGTAAGCGCACATTCAGAAACGATGAATCTGTCTTCAGCTTCATCTCAGCCAATAATGGCGTCGGTCAACACCAGTTCAATCCCTTCGCAGCCACGCGACTCGATGCATGTTCAACTGGAAGAAGTAACGGTTACTTCCATTCGTGCCAACGAAAAATCGGCTGTATCGTACACCACACTGGCTGCGCAGGAAATTGCCCGTCGTAATCACGGACAGGATATTCCGTTTCTGCTGGCGTTGTCGCCCTCGTTTGTGGCTACTTCGGAAACGGGTACAGGTATTGGCTACACTGGTTTTCGTATTCGGGGTACCGATGCCAACCGGGTAAACATCACTGTTAATGGTATTCCACTCAACGATGCCGAATCGCACACCGTGTTTTTTGTGAATATGCCCGATTTTTCTTCTTCGCTCTCGTCGGTGCAGGTGCAGCGGGGGGTTGGAACTTCAACGAATGGTG
Source organism: Paludibacter sp. (assembly GCA_034002585.1). Classification (GTDB taxonomy): domain Bacteria; phylum Bacteroidota; class Bacteroidia; order Bacteroidales; family Paludibacteraceae; genus Paludibacter. The sequence continues at coordinate 3,753 of JAVFAG010000014.1, read as the reverse complement.
CTGCGGCTTTCGGGGCCAGCATCAACATGCAAACCGAGCAACTCAATCAAAAAGCCTATGCCGAAGTGTCGACCACTTTAGGTTCGTTCAATACCAATAAGAATATGCTAAAGGCCGGTACAGGACTTATTAATAATCAGTGGGCTTTCGATATGCGCTTGTCGAACATCACTTCCGATGGCTATATCGATCGTGCTGCTGTGGATATGAAGTCCTGGTATTTTACAGGAGGATATTATGCGGAAAAGTCAACGTTGAAACTGATTACTTTCGGGGGAAGTGAGAAAACTTACCAAGCCTGGAACGGAGTCAGTGCCGATAGTCTGAATACGAATAGAACCTTCAACGAGCTGGGTGTGTATTACGATGAAAATGGCAAGATGCAATATTACGACAATCAAACCGATAATTATTCGCAAACGCATTATCAACTGCATTGGCTACAACGTCTCAACCGTTCTCTGAATCTGAATGTGGCTGCCCATTACACCCGGGGAAAAGGGTACTATGAAGACTACAAACAGGATCGAAAGTATACTGAATATGGAATCGCGGCTCCTGTGGTGAATGGTACAGCTCTGAAGCGAACCGATTTAGTTCGCCAGAAATGGCTCCATAATCATTTTGCAGGAATAACCTGGTCGCTGAATTACACAGGAAATACCATCAGCGCCAGTTTAGGTGGAGCCGCCAACCGCTACGATGGCGACCATTTTGGAAAGGTAATCTGGGTACGTAATGCATCCAACCTCAATATTGGCGACGACTGGTACCGAAATAATGGTTTAAAGGACGATGCCAATGTATATGCGAAAGTGACTGCCGAACTAATGCCCTCATTATTTATAAATGCCGATGCGCAGTATCGCTTTATTCGTCATACCATGAAAGGCACCGATGATAAGTATAATTCGGATGCCGGAACGATGCGGGTGATTGATCAGACCCATACGTTTCATTTCTTCAACCCAAAAGCCGGACTTACCTACAGGATGGCTGGCGGTCACGACCTGTATGCTTCCTATTCGATTGCCAATCGCGAGCCCAATCGAAACAATTATACCGAGGCCGGTCCCAGTGAGATGCCTACGCACGAAACCTTGTACGATACCGAAGTGGGTTACCGTTTTCAATCAGCCAAACTGAGTCTGGGCGCTAATCTCTATTGGATGCAATACCGCAATCAGCTTATCCTTACGGGCAAAATCAGCGAAATAGGCGAGTTGCTGACTTCAAATATCCCCGACAGTTACCGCCGTGGTGTGGAACTGATGGCCTCGTGGAAGCCGCTTAACTGGTTGCAGTGGGAGGGAAGTGTAACCCTGAGTCAGAATAAAATTATGAATTTTACCGAGCAGGATGTGGATGTGTATGATGCCGACTGGAACTGGATAGACAGTAAAAGCACGGTTCTGGGAACAACGAATATCGCTTATTCACCATCGGTAGTTGCCAACAATCGTTTTACCTTTAATATTAAGGAGGTAGAGCTGGCCCTGATTTTGCATTATGTAGGGAACCAATACATCGATAACACCAGTTCCGACGATAGGTCGATGCCGGCTTATTTTGTCAACAATCTTTCCGCTGCTTATTCCATTCAGTTACCAAAGCTCAAATCCATCGATTTACAACTGATGGTGAATAACCTGTTCAACGAGAAGTATGTTTCTAACGGATATGTTTGGTATTCGTATTACCTTGATGGGGAGCGTCAGAACGATCTGCGCTATTTCCCCCAGGCCGGCACCAACTTCCTGGCCACTATCAGTTTTAAGTTTTAAGTTGCGCATCCCATAAACAGGGTATATAAAATACCGTTTTCAGACGATTGTGAGTTGATGAATCCTGCTGTACTTTTGCATCAGTAATTCATCAACTCATTTTGTATGGCAAAAATAGCAAGTAATTTAACGGAACTGGTTGGAAGAACACCACTGGTACAACTATCAAACTACGCTGCAAAGCGAAATCTGGGAGCAACAGTAATAGCAAAGCTCGAATTATTCAACCCGCTGGGGTGTGTGAAAGAACGTATTGCACTGGCAATGATAGAAGATGCCGAAGCGAAAGGTATCCTGAAACCGGGTGTTGAAATTGTGGAACCCACCAGCGGAAATACAGGTATTGGACTGGCCTTTGTGGCTGCTATTAAAGGGTATAGGCTCACTCTTACCATGCCTGAAACCATGAGTGTGGAACGGCGTAATTTACTAAAAGCGCTGGGAGCCAACATCGTGTTAACACCAGGATCGGAAGGAATGAAAGGGGCTATAGCCCGTGCTCATGCTATCGCAGCTGAAAGTGCATCTGCCTTTATTCCTCAACAATTTGAGAACCCTGCCAATGTTGAAATTCATCGAACCACTACGGGAGAAGAAATCTGGAACGACACCGATGGTAAAGTCGATATTTTTGTTGGAGGTGTGGGTACCGGCGGAACCATCAGTGGAGTAGGTGCTGCGTTGAAAGCGCATAATCCGGATATTCAAATTATTGCTGTAGAACCTGCCGATTCTCCGGTGCTTTCAGGAGGAAATCCCGGGCCGCACAAGATTCAGGGTATCGGTGCCGGGTTTATCCCCAAAAACTTTCACCCCGAAGTAGTGGACGAGATTGTTCAGGTAACCAACGATCAGGCTATTCTCACTGCCCGGCAACTTGCACGCGAAGAGGGTATGCTGGTGGGAATATCCTGTGGGGCAGCTGCTTATGCGGCTACGCAACTTGCATTACGTCCTGAAAATAAAGGCAAAACCATTGTGGTGCTGCTTCCCGATACAGGCGAACGCTATCTCTCCACCTTATTGTATGCCTTCGATGAGTATCCGTTATAAGTACTAAACATTTATACACAATAATATTATGTCAGAATTAAAATTTGAAACTCTGCAGGTTCATGCAGGACAGGAAGTTGATAAAACCACCAACTCAAGGGCTGTGCCCATTTACCAAACCAGTTCGTATGTGTTCGATGATGCCCAGCACGGTGCCGATTTATTTGCCCTGCGCAAGTTTGGCAATATCTACACCCGACTGATGAATCCTACCACCGATGTATTCGAAAAACGGGTGGCCGCCCTTGAAGGAGGAGTTACTGCACTGGCTACTTCATCCGGACAATCGGCTCAGTTCATCGCACTGAATAATTTCATACAGGCCGGTGATAACTTTGTGTCTTCTTCACATTTATACGGGGGTACCTACAATCAATTCAAGGTGCAGTTTAAGCGCCTTGGCGTGGAAGTTCGCTTTGCCGATACCGACGATGCATCTTCCTTTGAAAAACGTATCGATACCCATACTAAAGCTCTGTACATTGAAACCATTGGTAATCCCGGGCTGGACGTGGCTGATTTTGAATCGCTGGCAGCGCTGGCAAACAAATACGATATTCCCCTTGTTGTGGATAATACCTTTGGTGCAGGTGGTGCATGGTTCCGTCCACTGGAGCACGGTGCTGCCATTGTGGTGGAATCGGCGACCAAGTGGATAGGTGGGCATGGCACTTCGATTGGCGGTGTAATTATCGATAGTGGTAAGTTCAACTGGGGGAATGGTAAATTTCCGGCTTTCACCGAACCTTCCGATGGGTATCATGGACTGGTATTCTGGGATGTGTTTGGCTTCAACGGTCCATTTGGAAACATTGCGTTTAACATCCGTGCCCGCGTGGAAGGTCTGCGCGACTGGGGTAATGCGATATCTCCTTTTAACTCATTCTTGTTACTTCAGGGACTTGAAACGCTTTCG
>JAVFAG010000013.1:0-49677 GCA_034002585.1 Paludibacter sp. | reverse complement strand
AACCCTCAACAGACCCTTTTCCCTTTACAGGGGGCTTGCTTTTAAAACTTTAAGAAAAACGGGCAGTAAATGTCCTGTTTACGTTACAATAAAAATTAATTCCGGTTTTACCGGACAACAATGATTTAAATTCTAAAAAAACTCCGGCAAGTAAATTACTTCCGGAGTTTTTTGTATCATTAAAAACGTATTATTTCACAGAATCCATGTGAACGATCAGGTCGAGTACTTTCGAAGAATAACCCCACTCGTTATCGTACCAGCTAACCAGTTTCACAAAGTTACCATTCAGAGCGATACCTGCACCAGCATCGAATACCGAAGTGCGGGTTTCGTGAATGAAATCAGAAGAAACTACAGCATCTTCAGTATAACCAAGGATACCTTTCATTTCATTTTCAGAAGCAGCTTTGATAGCAGCTTTAATTTCGTCGTACGAAGCAGCTTTCTCCAAACGAACAGTCAGGTCAACTACCGATACGTCGGCAGTTGGAACGCGGAACGCCATACCGGTCAGCTTGCCATTCAGTGAAGGAATTACTTTACCAACCGCTTTAGCAGCACCTGTAGAAGAAGGAATGATGTTACCCAGGATTGAGCGACCACCTCTCCAGTCTTTGTTCGATGGAGCATCAACAGTTTTCTGAGTATTTGTAGCAGCGTGTACAGTAGTCATCAGACCTTCAACAATACCGAAGTTATCGTTGATAACTTTAGCCAAAGGAGCCAGACAGTTCGTAGTACAAGAAGCATTCGATACAATATCCATGTCCGGAGTGTAAGATTCGAGGTTTACACCGCATACGAACATCGGAGCATCGTTTGAAGGAGCCGAGATAACTACTTTTTTAGCACCACCGGCGATATGAGCTTTCGCTTTATCAATTGTAGTAAATACACCTGTCGACTCAACCACATAGTCGGCACCTACCGAACCCCATGCGATATTGGCAGGATCTTTTTCAGCAAAGAAAGAAACTTCTTTACCATTCACAACCAGTTTACCATCTTTAACTTCGGCAGTACCCTTGAATTGTCCATGAACAGTGTCGTACTGTAACATGTAAACCAGATAATTCAGATCCAGAAATGGATCGTTAACCGCAACGACCTGAACATCGTTTCTTTCCTGAGCAGCACGGAACACTAAACGTCCGATACGGCCAAAACCATTGATACCTACTTTAATCATTTTATTATTGTTTAAAATTGAGTTTCTAAATCGACCGCAAAATTACTAATTTCTATCGGTTTATCAAAACTAATCTCCGAATTTTTTGAATCGAAACTACCGGTTGACAAAAAAACGCAAAACAGCTGTTTTCAGCCACTTTGCGTTTTCTTTTGAATCTTTTACGATGTATTAGAATCGTATAAAAATGCCTTATTTAACTTTAAACTCTACACGACGGTTTAGCTGACGTCCGGCAGGTGTTGTATTAGGTGCAACCGGCATTGTTTCACCAAAGCTGTTAGTTTCAATTTTTTCAGCAGGAATGCCTTTCGAAGATAGCATATCCTTTACAGCATTTGCACGACGAAGTCCAAGGCCCTGGTTATATTCATCCGAACCAATGCTATCGGCATGTCCACTGAGAACCACCTGGTTGAACACATTATTCTGAAGAATATTCACAACATTGTCCAGAATTGCAGTTGATTCCCTGGTCAGTTTGTTAGTCTGGAACTGGAAAAGAACAGCCGGCAAATCAAAATCAGGTGCATTTACTTCTGCAACCAATTGGTCAACAACTTTTTTATTTTCACCTATTTCTGCTTTCAGGGCCGACACATCACCTTCCAGTTTATCAACACGTTGATTAACTGCACCGTTTTCGCCCTTTAGAGCTTCAATTTGCTGTTTAAGTGCATCGTTCTCAGCTTTCATAACCTCAGCAAGCTGTTTGGCTGGCGAAGGATAATAATCTTCCATACTCATGTCACGGGTATGTTTTGTGTTTTTACCACCAAATTTGTAACGAAGACTTAATGCAGCAACAGCACCATCAACACCTAAACCATTAATAGGGGCCACGCCTACATTATCTTCAAAATCCATGTAGAAGCGATACTGACCTTCGAGACCCAATGCAAGGTTTCTACTCAGAGAATACTCAGCCAACAAGCCGTAAAGCATTAAAGGGGATGTAGCATCGTTGGTATTACCATCATCCATTTTGTACGAATACCAACCTAAACCTCCACCAAAGTTACCATAAAAATTTAATTTTTTCGATGAACGTACAGGGCTGAACAGGTTCGATAAATTTACAGAACTGTACACAGTAAGATCATTGGTTTTTCCATGATCGATGGAACGATTGTAGGATAACATACTGAAATCAACACCCATTCCAAAAATCGGATTAAAATTATAATCCAACGATATACCCGGGAGTAAAGTACCCAGACTGCTTCCAAAATTACCTTTTGGCATCACGAAGTCATAGATCAGACCAGCTTTCACCGCTACTGAGAGCTTCGACACATCATCATGGGTGGCATTGCTTGCTGAAGACTGAGCTGAAACCAGCCCAACTACTCCTGCTACTACTAACACACTTAAAAACTTCTTCATAACATTGTAAATTAAAGATTGATATTTGTAGTTTAAATATTCAGATAAAATTATTGAACGGAAATACAAAAGTACAAAATAAGGTAGAATTAAGCACAAATTTATGTAAAAAAATTAACACTGCCCAGTGGTAAAACAGATTCCACACCATATTGTTTAGAATAAGCCCATTTACTGCTATATATGTTGATGGTTTTTTAATTATCTTTGCAGATCTTAAAATGGGTATCCTGAATTAATGACATTAAAAATCCATGCTATATAGATGACACGCAAGTTAAAACCCCATCCCATACTCGAACAGATTACAATCACCGGAATTGCTGCTGAAGGCAAGGCCCTGGCACGTTACAATGAAAAAGTTGTTTTCGTACCCCATGTTATTCCCGGAGATGTGGTCGATTTACAGGTTACCAAAAAGAAGAGTGCCTACCTGGAGGCGCGGGCTATTCGTTTTCACAGCTATTCGCCCCAACGAACAGAGCCCGTTTGCGAACATTTCGGAACCTGCGGGGGCTGTAAATGGCAAATGCTGCCCTATCCTGCCCAGCTGGCCTACAAGCAACAGCAGGTGGTGGATAATCTGACCCGAATCGGGAAAGTGGAATTGCCTGCCATTGAGCCCATTTTGGGTTCGGATAAAACCGAGTTCTACCGCAACAAGTTGGAATTCACTTTTTCGAATAAAAAATGGCTGACAACGGAAGAAATGCATTCGGATGAAGATCGAATCATGAACGGGGTTGGATTTCACATCCCCGGAATGTTCGATAAAGTGCTCGATATTCATAAATGCTGGTTGCAGGACGATATTTCCAACCAGATCAGGAACGAAATTCGTCGTTATGCCAACGAAAATGGATTGCGTTATTTTGATTTACGGAAGCAGGAAGGTTTTCTGCGTACCATGATGGTGCGAACCACTTCTACCGGCGAGCTCATGCTGATTATGGTCTTTTTTGAAGAAAATGTGGAACTTCGTATTGCTTTACTGGATCATTTAGCCAATACCTTTCCTCAGATTACCGCATTATTGTATGTGATTAATTCGAAAGCCAACGACACCATTACCGACCAGGAAGTGATTACCTACAAAGGTGCCGATGCCATTGTGGAAGAGATGGAAGGGCTCAGATTTAAAATCGGCCCGAAAAGCTTTTACCAAACCAACTCCGAACAGGCTTGTACACTTTACAAGGTCGCCCGCGAATTTGCCGGACTTACAGGGAATGAACTGGTATACGATTTATATACCGGTACAGGTACGATTGCAAATTTTGTGGCCCGTCAATCCCGGCAGGTAATTGGTATTGAATATGTTCCGGAAGCGATTGAAGATGCACATCTCAACTCGAAACTGAACAATATCGACAATACATTGTTTTACGCAGGCGACATGAAAGATATTCTTTCCGAAGAATTCATACTTACGCATGGCCGGCCCGATGTGATTATTACCGATCCTCCCCGTGCCGGTATGCACAATGATGTTATCGAAACTATCCTTTTTGCCGCACCAAAGCGAATTGTGTATGTCAGTTGTAATCCGGCAACGCAGGCCCGCGATCTGAATCTGCTCGATAGTGCGTATCGCATTTTGCGTGTTCAGCCCGTTGATATGTTTCCGCACACTCATCATGTCGAAAATGTAGTCCTTCTCGTGGCCCGGAACTAAATATCCTTCAACAATATACCATTTTGCTGAACATAAAAGTAATTAATTATGTTACAGGAAATAATTGTCATTGCCATCGTTTTCGGTGCAGTGGCCTATACTATTTTTTCGGTTATTCGTTCGCTCAGGAAGAAAAACACGGGTCCGTGTGGCGATTGCACAGGTTGCGAAGTGAAGAAGGAGTTTTTGCTCAAGTACAAAACGGCTAAAAATCCTGCTGACATTTCCTGCCTCGATTACCGGAAAAAATAAATTCTGTAAAAACATTCCGTTTCGGTCACTCAATACGGAAATTATTTTTTACTTTTGAATTCTTGTAGTAATATCAAATAGTTATACAATACAAATATTCTTACACATGAAGATTCACGAATATCAGGCAAAAGAAATTTTTTCGCGGTATGCAATTCCTGTCACGAAGGAAAAAGTGTGCTATACCGTAGAGGAAGTAATTGAAACTGCATCATCCTTCGAAATGCCCGTTGTGGTTAAAGCACAGGTACTGGTGGGTGGTCGCGGTAAAGCGGGAGGAGTTAAACTGGCCCGCTCGGTAGAAGAAGCCCGTACAGCCGGAGAGCAAATCCTGGGAATGGATATCAAAGGGTTGACCGTAGAAAAAGTACTGGTTGCTCAGGGCATTAAATTCAATTCAGAATATTATGTCGGACTCACCATCGACCGAAACTCTAAATCGGTCATTTTTATGGCAAGTAGTGAGGGAGGAGTTGAAATTGAAGAAGTAGCAAAGGACAATCCCAATGCTATTCACAAATTTGTGATTGACCCGGATTTGGGCATGACCGCTTTTCTTGCGCGCAAAATTGCATTCAAACTCTTTAACGATTTCGCATTGGTGAAACAGGCTGTTGGAATGTTCCAAAAGCTCTATCAGATTTTTATTGATACCGATGCATCGCTGGTGGAAATCAATCCGCTGGTGGTAACCGATGACGGACAATTGCTGGCGCTGGATGGAAAAATGAATTTCGACGACAATGCCTTGTTTCGTCAACCCGACGTTGAAGTATTGAACGAGCCCGACGAAGACGAGAAAAAAGAACTCGAAGCCAAAGAAAAAGGATTATCGTACATCCGCCTTGACGGCAGCATTGGCTGTATGGTAAACGGTGCAGGACTGGCAATGGCCACTATGGATCTGGTGAAGTATTTCGGCGGCCAACCGGCCAATTTCCTCGATATTGGGGGTAGCTCGAGCCCGCAAAAGGTAATTGACGCTATGAATCTGCTGCTTTCCGACAAAAATGTAAAAGTGGTAATGATTAACATCTTTGGAGGAATTACCCGTTGCGACGATGTAGCCCGTGGTTTAGTAACAGCACTTCAGCAATTAAATGTCGACATTCCTATTGTGGTTCGACTGTCGGGAACCAATGCCCGTCAGGGATTAGAAATCATTAAAGAAGCGAATCTTCCGGTAGTGAACACGATGAGCGAAGCCGCTCAGGAAGCTATCCGCTTGTGTGCAGCCTGTCAGTAAGTAATTGTTAATCATTAAAAAATCTACAAAATGAGTATTTTAGTCAATAATAAAACCCGCTTAGTTGTACAGGGCATTACCGGCCGCGACGGAAGTTTTCATACTTCCAAAATGAAAGCATACGGCACCAATATTGTCGCCGGTGTTTCTCCGGGAAAAGGAGGTCAGCAGGTGGAAGGAATCCCTGTTTTTAACACCGTAGAGGATGCAGTAAAAGCTACCAATGCCAACACATCCATCATTTTTGTACCTGCACCACTTGCCGGCGATGCCATCATGGAAGCGGCCGAAGCTGGCGTAGAACTGGTGATTTGTATTTCGGAAGGAGTTCCCACCCTTGATATGGTCAAGGCAACGGCCTATCTGAAGAAAAAAGGAGTGAAACTGATTGGAGCCAACTGTCCGGGCTTAATTACTCCGGGCGAAGCACTGGTAGGTATTCTTCCCGGCAATATTTTCCTTAAGGGAAATGTGGGATTGATGAGTCGAAGTGGTACACTTACCTACGAAATGGTAAATCAACTTACAACGCATGGCATCGGACAAAGCACCTGTGTTGGAATTGGTGGTGACCCGGTTGCCGGATTGTACTACCAGGAATTACTTCAGATGTTCGAAGACGATCCTGAAACTGAAGCCATCGTATTAATTGGTGAAATTGGTGGTGATGCTGAAGAACGTGCTGCTCAGTACATTAAAGAGCATATCACCAAGCCGGTAGTTGCCTTTATTGCCGGGCAAACAGCTCCTCCGGGCAAACGAATGGGCCATGCCGGAGCGATAATTTCGAGTGGTAGTGGTACAGCTGCTGAGAAAATTGCAGCTTTTGAGGCTATAGGAGTTCCTGTGGCCCGTCGTCCGGTTGAAATTCCGGCTCTGGTTAAAGAAATGTTGGAAAAGAGAGCAAAAGTGTAAATCTTATCATCACTGTAAATGGACAATTTCCAAAGTGATTAGAGTGAAAAAGAAATCCCGTTGAACCAATCCTTCAACGGGATTTTATTTTTAATGCATACAGGAAGAAATGGCACAGGCCATGATACCGGCAGTTTCGGTACGTAAACGGCTTTCACCAAGCGACACAGGTATAAAGTCGTGGGCCATAGCCATTTCCACTTCTTCGGGACTAAAATCTCCTTCCGGCCCGATAAGCACAAGGATATCACTGTATCCGGAGCAAACAGCACGAAAGTCCTTCTTATCATGAGGATAACAGTGAGCAATTGTCTTACATTCAGCTGTAGCTGTGTCCACCAGCTCTTTAAAGTTGGTCAGTGGATTCAGCACCGGAAAAACTGCCTGAATGGATTGTTTGCAGGCTGAAAGTAAAATCTTTTCGAGCCGGTCATCTTTAACCTGTTTACGCTCTGAAAATTGACACAATAACGGTGTTATTTCATCTACTCCGATTTCTACGGCCTTTTCGATAAACCATTCCAGGCGTTCTATATTCTTAGTTGGAGCAATAGCTACATGCAACCGGTACGATCGCCCTGTTGAACGATGCTCTTCGGAAAGAATGCTGAAGCCACAGCGTTTGGGATGCGGCAGAGTAATTTCAGCACGATACACTCCTCCCCTGCCATCAAGTAGCATGACTTCATCGCCAGGTTGGAGACGTAGCACTTTTACAGCATGAAGCGATTCTTCCTCAGGAAGAAGGAGAGTTGCTGGTTGAGGAACGTGGAAGTAATGCAAGGGACAATTATTAATGGTAAATGATTAATGATTAATGGTGGTGGCGAGCAGGGTATTCTGTAGCAGCGATACGATGGTCATTGGCCCCACACCGCCCGGAACCGGAGTGATATACGAGCATTTGGGTGCAACATTGGCAAAGTCTACATCCCCTTTCAGCCTGAATCCCGATTTAGTGGTTTCATCCTTAACACGGGTAGTTCCCACATCAATTACCACAGCACCTTCCTTCACCATATCTTCTTTTAGAAACTCCGGTGAACCCAGGGCAGCAATTATAATATCGGCATTGAGACAGATTTCTTTCAGGTTAGCTGTACGGCTATGACAAACAGTTACCGTTGCATCTCCGGGATAGCCTTTTTGCATCATCAGTGTAGCTACAGGTTTGCCCACGATATTGGAACGACCAATTACCACGCAGTTTTTTCCCTGAGTTGGAATATTGTACCGACGCAGCAATTCGATAATTCCCGAAGGAGTGGCCGACACAAAACAGGGCAGTCCGATCGACATACGACCAACGTTCACAGGATGAAAACCATCCACATCCTTGCGGTAATCTATGGCTTCAATTATTTTTTGTTCGTTGATATGACGGGGCAAAGGCAACTGTACAATGAAGCCATCAATATCGGCATCTTCGTTCATTTCCTTAATTTTAGCCAGCAAGGTTTCTTCAGTCACATCGTTTTCAAAAGCAATGCGGGTAGATTTAAAACCCACCTGTTCACAGGATTTGACTTTATGAGCCACATAGGTCTCGCTTCCACCGTCGTGTCCTACGATAATCACAGCCAGGTGCGGTTGTTTGCCGCCCTTAGCCACGAGTTGTTTTACTTCTTCAGCAATTTCCGATTTAATCTGTTCTGAAATTGCTTTTCCATCAATAAGTTGATACATATCGGTATAAATAAAAACCGCTGTGAGACCTTGCCGGCACCACAGCGGATGTTAAACTTCTTTATCAGCGTCGGCGCATGGCCTTTAGTTTATTTGGATTCATGGTCGCCATCTTCATCATCTTGCTGGTTTGTTCAAACTGTTTCAGCAGGCGATTCACATCCACGATGGTGGTTCCGCTTCCCTTTGCGATTCGTTGTTTCCGGCTTCCGTTGAGCACCCCCGGATTTGCCCGTTCTTTTGGTGTCATCGAATGGATGATGGCTTCAATTCCCTTGAACGCGTTATCATCAATATCCACATCCTTCAGGGCTTTTCCCATACCGGGAATCATGGATGCCAAATCCTTGATGTTCCCCATCTTTTTGATTTGTTGAATTTGGGAGAGGAAATCATCGAAGTCGAACTGATTCTTCGCGATTTTCTTTTGCAGGCGACGGGCTTCTTCTTCATCGTATTGTTCCTGAGCACGTTCCACCAGCGAAACAATATCACCCATCCCGAGAATACGGTCGGCCATACGTTCGGGATAGAACACATCCAGCGCATCCATCTTTTCGCCGGTACCCACAAACTTAATGGGCTTATTTACTACAGAACGAATCGAAAGGGCGGCACCACCACGGGTATCACCATCGAGTTTGGTAAGAATTACCCCGTCGAAATCGAGGCGGTCGTTGAATTCTTTCGCCGTATTTACAGCATCCTGACCGGTCATCGAATCAACAACGAACAAAATCTCCTGCGGCTGGATGGCTTTTTTAATTGCAGCAATTTCGGTCATCATCATTTCATCAATAGCCAAACGACCCGCGGTATCCACAATCACTACATCATTAAGGTGTTGACGGGCATATTTGATTGCATTTTCGGCAATGCTAACCGGACTCTTGCTATCGGGTTCCGAATATACAGGAATCTGAAGCTGTTCGCCCAGCACTTTCAGCTGCTCAATAGCGGCAGGACGGTACACATCGCAAGCCACCAGCAAGGGGCGTTTTCCCCGCTTCGATTTCAGCATATTGGCGAGCTTGCCCGAAAAAGTGGTTTTACCCGAACCCTGCAATCCCGACATCAGAATTACAGAAGGATTTCCTTTCAGGTTTATGTCCACACTTTCGCCACCCATCAGGCCGGCCAGTTCATCGTGAACAATCTTCACCATCAGCTGCGAGGGTTTCAGCGAATTCAACACATTCTGGCCAAGCGCTTTTTCCTTCACTGTATCGGTGAAGTTCTTGGCTATTTTATAATTAACGTCGGCATCCAGGAGTGCTTTGCGCACATCCTTTAAGGTTTCGGCCACGTTAATCTCGGTAATCTGACCTTCTCCCTTTAATATCTTAAACGACCGTTCGAGCCGTTCACTTAATGATTCAAACATATCAGTAGCTAAATTTTTGCGCAAAAATACAAAAAAAAAACGACATTTCATCGGTTGACAGACAGTTTCAATTGTTTTAGAAAAGTGGCCTTTAACATCCTTTTAAATCCTAAGAAATCTTCAGAAACGAGCTTTTATTAAACAAAATGCGTAATTTTGCGTTTCTATTGATTTACAATCAGAAAAACTATGCATTTCATTGAAAGTTTAACAAAACGCTACGCCAGCAAGCAGATGAACGGGAAAAAACTAAGTCCCGATAAAGTGGAAACGATTCTCGAAGCAATCCGTTTGGCACCCACTTCGCTGGGACTTCAACCATTCAGGGTAGTAGTAATTGAAGATCAGGCGTTAAAAGATCAGATATTCGAAAAAGCAGCTCAGGGTCAGCCACAAATTCCGAAATCGTCACAGGTATTGGTATTTGCATGCTATAAAAAAATCACCGCCGAAATGCTGGATGAATACGTCGAACGAATTATTACGCAGCGCCCCACATTGCCGTTGGCCAAAGTAACAGCTTACCGTCAGATGATTGATAAATCGCTGAACCGGGCCGACGAAGCCAATTTCAACTGGGCTGCCCGTCAGGCATACATAGCACTGGGATTTGCACTTACAGCTGCAGCTGTTGAGAAAATAGATTCGGTGCCCATTGAAGGATACAACCCTGCCGCGCTCGATGAGTTGCTTGGGTTGGACGAAAAAAACCTGGGCTCGGTATGTATGATGGCTATCGGCTTTCGCGACGAAGAAACCGATTATAATGCGACCCTTCCAAAGGTTCGTAAAAACAAAACAGAGCTCTTCGAGTTCTTTTAATTAAGTGACTAACTATCAATGACAGATAATTTCGTATTCAATAATAAGAAAGTTGCCTTTCACACCCTGGGCTGCAAGCTCAACTTTGCCGAAACGTCGGCCATTGGAAAAAAGATGAAGGAAGAAGGCTTTGTAAAAGCAAAAACAGGGGAACAGGCCGACGTATGTGTGGTGAACACCTGTTCGGTTACCGACATTGCCGATCGCAAGAGCCGGCAGGCCATCAGTCGCCTCACCCGCCAGCATCCGAATGCTGTGATGGTGGTTACCGGATGTTATGCCCAGCTGAAACCCGAAGAAATTGCCAAACTTGAAGGGGTGGATTTAGTATTAGGTGCAAGTGAGAAATTCTCGGTTCTTGATTATCTTCGGAATATTAGCGAAAACACCGAAAAGGTTCATCGTAACTCTGTTAAGCGGGTTCGTGAGTTCAAACCCTCCTGTTCAAAAGACGATCGCACCCGTTATTTCCTGAAGGTACAGGATGGCTGCGATTATTTCTGTACCTATTGTACCATTCCGCTTGCCCGTGGCCGAAGCCGTAATGCATCAGTTGCCGAAACGGTTGCGATGGCCGAAGAAGCCATCCGCGACGGGGCCCGGGAAATTGTATTGACGGGAGTCAATATTGGTGATTTTGGTCGTAGCACTGGCGAAACCTTCTTTGAACTTGTAAAAGCGCTCGATCAGATTGATGCTCAGGTACGTTTCCGCATTTCGAGTATTGAGCCTAACTTGCTCAGCGACGAAATCATTGAATATGTAGCGACCAGCAATTGCATTATGCCGCACTTTCACATTCCGCTTCAATCGGGCACCAACGAAGTATTGAAACTGATGAAACGGAAGTACAACCGGGAACTGTTTGCCCATAAAGTAGCAAAGATTAAGGCATTAATGCCGCATGCTTTTATTGGTGTTGATGTCATTGTAGGTGTCCATGGCGAAACCGCCGGGCTTTTTGAAGAATCGTGCCGCTTTATTGATTCACTCAACATCTCCCAATTGCACGTATTTACCTATTCGGAACGTGCAGATACAAAGATGCTGGAAATAGATCAAAAAAATTCGATCAGCGAACGCCGTCGTCGCAGCGAAATCCTGCACCAGTTATCGGAGAAGAAAACCCGTTCGTTTTACAATTCACAGATAGGACTCACGTACCCCGTTTTATGGGAAAGCCGAAGTCATGGTGAACAAATGATGGGCTTTAGCTCCAATTACGTAAAAGTAAGTGCTCCGATGGATAAATCGAAGGTGAACACGATTGAATATATCACCATTAGCGAAGAAAATATTATTTTTGAATAAATCAATTTAGCCGTTGAATCCGGCCCTGCAAACTATCATATTATGCTCGCAAAACGCATCATCCCCTGTCTGGATATTAAAGACGGCAAAACAGTGAAGGGAATTAACTTCGTCAACATCAGGGATGTAGGCGATCCGGTAGAACTTGGGTCATTGTATGCAAAGATGGGTGCCGATGAGCTCGTGTTTTTGGATATCACGGCAACAAACGAAAAGCGCAAGACCCTTTCGGAGCTGGTGACCCGCATTTCAAAACACATCAACATTCCCTTTACCGTTGGGGGAGGTATTTCAAGTGTGGAAGATGTATCTGTGTTGCTTAACTGTGGCGCCGATAAGATTTCGGTGAATACCGCAGCTGTTAAACGTCCCGAACTGATACGCGAACTGGCCAGCCGTTTTGGCAGTCAGTGTGTGGTACTGGCTATCGACACCAAGGAAATAGATGGCGAATGGTATGTGTATCTGAATGGCGGAAGGGTACCCACCGATATTAAAACCATCGATTGGGTAAAGCAGGCAGTTGAACTCGGAGCCGGCGAGATTTTATTAACCTCGATGGATCACGATGGCACCAAAAACGGCTTTGGCATCGACATTACCCGCAGGGTATCAGAGGCTGTAAATGTACCTGTGATTGCCAGTGGTGGTGCGGGAACCATGGATCATTTCAGGGAAGTATTCGAAGAAGGCAAAGCCGATGCAGCACTGGCAGCCAGCATATTTCATTATAAAGAAATCGGAATACCTGAGCTGAAAGAGTATCTGCGTGCTGCAGGTATTACTATACGTTGAACTGAACTTCAATTGCCCGGAAACTTAGTACAGAGCCAATAAAAAAGCCTGCCCGGAAAAATGCAGTTTTTTTCCGGGCAGGCTTTTTTAATCGGTAAAGCGGGTTTTAATTTCCGATTTCAATCGCTTTCGAATCGACTCCATAACGGTAAATACTACCCATGCCACTAAAATACCAAGTACTACACCTCCCATAATATCAAAGGGATAATGGACGCCAAGGTACATGCGCGAATAGGCCACAACCGATGCCCAGAAAAACACCGAGAGTGTGTAGGTACGGTTACGGATAATTAGCGAGCTAAGCATGGCAAATCCAAATGAGTTGGATGAATGACCTGAAACAAAACCGTATTTCCCCCCGACATACCCATTCACATGATGAACCATCCCCGATAATAATGGTTCGTGAGAAGGCCGTAAACGCTGAAACAACTCCTTGGTCAGATTGGTCAACTGATCGGTTGCAATCACACAAAGTATCATTGCGACAATAATCCAGATAGACTCAAGTTTCCAGCGACGGATAGCATATACAATAAAAGTGATGTAAAGAGGAATCCAAATCCATACTTTACTGACAAAGTACATTACTTCGTCGAAAAAAGGACTGTTCCATCCGTTGATAAGCAAAAAGAGAGAACGATCGAACTCCAGCAGGTTTTCCAGCATACTTAAATTTTTTCCAGGTGTTTTATTTCTACCCAACCCACACTATTACTACCGGGTCGAACTTCGTACCAGTCACCCAGTACGCTTATTACGCTTACTTTAGTCCCTTCATGCAGCTGATATAAGTCGGTTCCGCTCTTATCGGGAGCACTTTTCACTACCACTACACCTGAAAGGACAATAGCCTCGTTGTGATTCATCAATTGTTGTTTACGAATTCCCGAAAATACCACGGCCGCACTACTCACAACCAAACCAATGACTCCCAGGTAGAAAAACGATTTACGTATCAACACGGTTTTACCAAACACGAACAAGAGCAACGAAATCATTGTTAAGGTAAATACGACTCCCCCAAACACAAACCATCCGTTTGAACTACGCAATTTGATAAGCATTTGCATCCATTTCTTAAGAAAAAAAGCATCGCCGGTATCAATATTGTCAATCACTTTCAGGTTAGCAAATTCCAGGTTGTGTTGAGCATCGGCATAGTCCGGCTTCAGGCGTAAGGCTCTTTCGTAATTCAATATTGCTTTCCCAAGGTTATTGTCTTTAAAATAGGCATTTCCCAAGTTATAATACAGCTCGGGTGCTTCACCTTCAGCAAGCAGTAGTTGTTCATAGTGTTCCACAGCTTCCGGATAACTACCCGATGCATACAAACGGTTAGCGAGGGTAACAGCAGTTGAATCTCCGGCAACAACAATCGGAGCGATCAACAACGACAAAGCGGTAACTATAAGTAGTTGTTTCATTGTACTATTGCCTTAATTTTTAATTCCATTTTCAAGTTCACCAATCAACCGGGCTGTGGTCTCGTACAGCTGATCCCTGTGTTGCTTTCCCGACGAGGGTGCGTATCGGGCGAATTCACATTCATTCAACAAATCAATACAGGCATTGGCTGTTTGCTCAGCCACCCCTTTATCATGAAGAACGGCTATCACTTTTTCTTTGGTGAGTTCGGCCACAGGAATCGATAATTTATCACTCAAATAGGTCCACATTCCCTTCATCAGCTCTTCGTAGAAACGCTCGGCATTGCCTTCCTTAAGCATTTTCATCGCCATTTTCAGTCGTTTACGGGCAATCTTATTGGCCCGCTTATTCTTCATCAATGTGGCATTGGCATTTTCTTTCAATTGTTTACGGAAAACAATAAACAACACCAATGCTATACAAGCAGGTACCAGGTACAAAAGCCAATTTACAAAGCTATCGATGAGGTAAACTACTTGTTGTACCAGTTGCATATCACCGGTATAAATGTAACGGATGTCGTTGCCCAGCTGCTTTACATTTTCTTTACGCGAAGCAGTACTTCCAACTACCACCGACTCTTCCACGGTACCATCGCTTTTAAGTACCTGAATTTTATAGGCAGGTGTCGACAGCGTTTTGTATCGACTGTCTTTTAAGTCGAAGTACGATAAGCTGTATGCAGGTATTTCGAATGTTCCGGCATGACGGGGAATGAACATAATTTCCACAGATTTTGTTCCTCCGAGACCATTTCCCGACACTTTGAAATTATTATTTACTTTAGGATCATACACCTCGAATGCTTCCGGAAATTCGATGGATGGATTGCGAATCAAACGCATGTTTCCATTTCCGGTAACATTGATCGTCAGGGTTACTGCGTCATTCACCTTTACCTGTTCCGATGAAATACTTGAAGAAAGTGAAAAACTACCCACCACCCCACTGAAATCAGCCGGTTTCCCGGCAGGTAGTGCTTTTACGTTCAGACGAACTGCAGGCACTTCAATCGTACGGGCCACATTACTGTAAGATTCGAAAAACTCATCGAAAATACTGCGTACCTGCTGGCGGCTTTGCACACGAATAATGGCCTCAAAAGTTGCTTTGTCGATGGCAAGTTCACCCGACGACTGCGGGTACAGCAGGGTTTCAAATAATACCGCTGTCAGGTAGTTCTTTCCGTTATAATTTTCGTAATCGAGTTGTGTATTGGTCGAACGTTCCATTTCCTGGGATAAAAACCCCTTAAAATCGGGAATGGAACTGGCAGTACATTGTACCACATCGTAGGTTGTATAGAGTTTATACGTCAGTTTTACTGCCTCCTGTTCAAAAACGGTCGTTTTGGAAAGAATAGGACGAATGAATAAATTTTGCGATGAAATATTCGCATTCGACGTTGACGAACCGGAAGATGATGAAGATGACTGTTCATCAGCTGGTAAAACTTTAATACTTAGCCCATTCGAGGTATATCGTTCGCCATCCACAGTAACACTGGCCGATGGAATAGTAAAAGTACCGGTTTTCTGAGGCTGAAGCGTATAGGTAAATGCAATGGAGACCGTAGAGGTCATATTACCATTAATAATTTGCGAGCTGTAACTCTCCGATTTAAACGGACCTGCCAGGACATCAAAATTGGTAATTGCAGGTGCTCTGAAATCGCCTACCTTGGCATTCGCCGTATAGGTTATCTGAAAGGGCTTACCCATGATAACCGTAGCAGGAGCTGAAGCCGTAAGCTTTACATCATTTGCCCTTGCCATCGAAACCGACAGCAGTATGAGCAGTAGCGGAATTATCCCTCTTTGTAGCATATGTACTGGTTTACAGAGCATCTTAGCTGTTATTTCTACTTTAAACTTACCAATCTTTTTCTGTGCCCTTACGGGTAGCTTTCGGCTGTTTTTTTGCCTTTTCCATCGTTTCCTTTTCCTCCTGCATCAGGGCTTGCAGGATTTGTTCGGCTTGTTCCTTCGACATTTGGTCGTTTTGCTGAGGCTGTTGTTGTTGATCCTGCTGCTGATCCTGTTTCTGATCCTGTGGTTGTTGTTGTGGCTGTTGCTGTGGTGGTGGCTCCTGCTGATTTTTCAACAGATACTGCGCAAAGGCCAGATTATACCGGGTATCATCATCCGAAGGATTCAATCGAAGAGCCTGCTTATATGCTTCAATACTTTCTTTTACTTTCTTTTCCAACAAAAGAGCATTGCCCGCATTGTGAAAAGCAGCTGCCCGTTTTAGTTTTGATTCCTGTTCGATAGGAGCCGCTGCCTGGTA
Organism: Paludibacter sp.; assembly: GCA_034002585.1. Classification (GTDB taxonomy): domain Bacteria; phylum Bacteroidota; class Bacteroidia; order Bacteroidales; family Paludibacteraceae; genus Paludibacter. Next base: position 33,290 of record JAVFAG010000013.1, on the reverse strand, counting down.
CAACTCCAGGGCTTCCTTGTACTTCTTTTGACGAAACAGGGCATTACCCAGATTATACACCGCATCAAACGACTGTTTGTTTTTTTGCAAACCCTTGCGGTATTCTATCTCAGCTTCTGTGAATTTTTGTGCTTTGTAGTTCTTGTTTCCGGCACGCAGGGGACCATACTCCTCCTGTGCGAGAGCAGGATAGCACATGCAGATAAAACCGATTAACCATATAGCTTGCTTCACACTCATAGATCTTACATTTTCTCTTTTAAATCAAAAATCCGCAGACGACTCAGGCGTTTGTTAATCCGCTCGAAAACGAAAAATTCGATTACCAGCAACAAGAGCGCCAGTATAGCGAATGATTGAAACTGCTCGTTGTACTCAGCAAAGACCGTGGAAGTTATATCGGTTTTAGCCATTGTATCGAGCTCCGACGACACTGCACGGTACGCTGCATTGGTGTTGTCAGCCCGCACATATACCCCGTTGCCTGCTAATGCCACTTCCTTACACATCTCTTCGTTCAGCTTCGAAACTACCACATTTCCTTCTTTATCTTTCCAGAAACTCATCGAACCTTCCACTGGTATAGGAGCTCCCTCAGGGCGGCCCATCCCAATCACGTGAACAACAATTTCTTTTCCAAGAGCCATTTTAGCAGCTTCCACAGCATTGTCTTCGTGGTTCTCCCCATCAGTAATTAATACAATTGCCTTCGAAGCCTGACTATTGGGTGAAAATGAATTCACAGCCAGTTCAAGTGCCGAACCGATGGCAGTACCCTGACGGGCAATCAGCTTAGGGCTAATCGACTGAAGAAATATCTTGGCTGAAACATAATCGGAAGTAATCGGCAGTTGCGTAAAGGCATCTCCTGCAAAAACCACCATTCCCACTTTATCGTCTTTCATTTGATCAATCAATCTCGAAAGCACCTGTTTCGATTTATCGAGTCGGCTGGGCTGTACATCCTGAGCCATCATCGAGTTCGATATATCGAGCACTACCATAACCTCAATTCCCTGGCGTTTAACCTCTTCTGTTTTGGTTCCAAACTGTGGCCGGGCGAGTACTACAGCCAACAATGTAACTCCAACCATAGTCATTATAAACTTTACCACCGGCCGTACTGTCGACATATTCGGCATCAACTGCGCCAGCAGTTCAGGGTCGCCAAATCTGCGGATATTTTTCCTCTGCTGCATTCTGCGAAAGAAGAAGATAGCCACCAACACAGGAAGTATGGCCAGTACAAATAAGTATTCCGGTTCTGCGAATCTAAACATAGTCTTCTTTCTTTACAATCAGGGAATTTTCCGTAAATACACATTGCGTATGAGCACTTCAGCTATCAGCATTACCAGCGCTGCCAGTGCAAACAGAAAATATTCCTCGTATTTTTTACTGTATTCACGCACATTTATTTTGGTCTTTTCCATCTGATCAATTTCAGCGTAAATACTTCGTAACTTCTCATTGTTGGTGGCCCTGAAATACTGGCCACCTGTCATTTCTGCAATCTCCTTCAACGGTCGCTCATCAAAAGCTGACTCAATTTGCTGATACTGCATTCCCAGGGGAGTCTGAATCGGAATGTTCACCATTCCGTGTGAACCCACACCGATGGTGTAAACCCTTATTCCCATTGCCTGTGCCAATTCGCCCGCCGAAACAGGTGCTATATCGCCCCGGTTGTTATCTCCGTCGGTCAATAAAATCACAACCTTCGATTTGGCTTTGCTTTCCTTTAGTCGGGCCACTGCATTAGCAAGCCCCAAACCAATAGCAGTACCATCTTCAATCATTCCGTAATTAATGCTGTTGAATAGATTAATAAGCACAGCATGATCGGTTGTTAACGGACATTGTGTAAAACTTTTGGCTGCAAACAGCACTAATCCAATGTTATCGTTCGGACGTGAAAGAATAAACTCGTTGGCTACCGATTTGGAAGCTTCCAGTCGGTTCGGACGAAAATCTTCTGCCAGCATCGAGCCTGAGATATCCAGAGCAATCATAATATCAATACCTTCGGTGTTTTCGGTACGCCACGAATTCGACGACTGCGGACGGGCAATGGCGATAATGAGCAGGGCAACCGACAAAAAACGGAGGTAATAAGGAACATTCAGCAGTTTAACCTTTATACTACGTGGAAATGACCTCAGGCTGCGGTGTGATGAAATCTGCAGGCTGGCATCCGATCGATGCAATTCCTTTAGAAACCAATACACCATGGGTATCAGAACCAGTAAACCAAACAAATATTCAGGATTATGAAATGTCATCTTCTTTCGTCTCCTCTGCTTTTGTCAGGTTAATAAATTCAATGGCCTTTGTGTAACTCAGCTCATTTTCATCGGGAAGCGCCTTAAATTTGGCAAATTTCACCAGGTCGGCCAGTTTCAGAATCTGCTCCAGAATGCTATAAGCTTGCTTGTTCTCTTTACGCAGCCCGGATAAAAAGCTCAGAATCTCATCCGATGTAAGTTCGGGAGCAGGAATTGCAAAGCTTAGTTCAATATATTCCCTCAGTATATCGGTAAGGGCGGTGTGGTACTCCTTTTCACGATTTTGCTGCCATAATTTCTCGTCATGGAGCTTCATCAGTTTGCCAAGAGCCAGTTCGTGAGGAGGAATTTGAAGCTCAGGCGCTTTCACCTCTTCAACAGGTTTTTTCCTCGTCAGACGCATTACAAGGTATACGATGGCAGCCAGCAGCAACACACCAATCAGCCAGGGCAATATTTTCTTCAGGTAGTATTTCAGGTTGAAAGGCGGAGTTACCACATCTTTAATATCGGTAATTGCATTGGCAGCGGTATCAATCTCAAAAGGCTGAATAACCTTCAGCGAAAGAGCGTTCGACCAAACGGTATCTTCTCCTTCAGCCACAAAGGGAAATGCAGGAATAAGGTACAACGAATCAGTAAAAGAGGTAACCACATACGTTTGACGAATTATCTGATGTCCGTCGGGCGATGTGGATGTATCGCTTTTCATGGGTTCCACCATTTCAATCCCCTCAACAATCACATCCGAAAAAACCGGGGATTGTACCAGCTGGCCGGGGCTTTGACTCAGTTCAAACACCATACGGGTTTGCTGACCAATCCATAACTGAGTGGAATCGATGCTGGCTGTCACCGTTATTTTCTGTGCACCGGCATTCAACACACCCAGCAACACGATTAACACTGCCAGACTATGCTTACTAACTTTTCTCAACATCCTGTTCATTTCTCTTTCCCTCATTTCCTTATCGACAATCAGGCCCTCATCCTGAACAATTTCATCAGCGATTTCACATAATCATCGGCAGTACTCATCGATACCGAATCAACCCCCGAGCGGGTAAAGGTTTTTTGCAATTCGAGCTGGCTCTGACCCCAGGCATTTTTATACGATTTACGCAAGCGGATATCAGAAGTATCCACCCAGATACGTTCACCTGTTTCAGCATCTTTTAGTTTAACCAATCCAACATCGGGCATTTCAGTTTCACGTATATCATACACATGCAGAGCCACCACGTCGTGTTTACGGTTTGCAATGGTGAGTTCCTTTTCGAATCCTGCATCCATAAAATCGGAAATCAGAAAAGCCGTAGAACGTTTTTTGATTGCATTGGTGAAATATCGAAGTGCCTCGGACAGATTCGTCCTGGTACTTTGCGGTTTAAAATCAATCAACTCGCGAATGATATGCAGCACGTGCTTTCGTCCTTTTTGAGGGGGGATAAATTTCTCCACCCGATCGGAAAAGAAAATAACGCCTATCTTATCGTTGTTTTGAATGGTTGAGAACGCAAGTGTTGCAGCCACTTCAGTCACCACATCCATTTTCATACGCGAAACTGTTCCAAATTCACGGCTACCCGAAACATCAATCAGTAGCATTACGGTAAGCTCGCGTTCCTCTTCAAATATTTTAATATACGGATGACCAAAGCGGGCTGTCACGTTCCAGTCGATGGATCGGACATCGTCGCCATACTGGTATTCGCGCACCTCAGCGAAAGTCATACCCCTGCCCTTAAAGGCAGAATGGTATTCTCCCGCAAAGATATGATTGGACAAACCACGGGTTTTAATCTCAATCTTGCGAACTTTCTGAAGGATGCTGCTGGTCTCCATATTCACTCCTTACGATCAGGGAACTTCAACCGAATTCAGAATTTCAGTAATTATTTCGTCGGAGGTCATATTGTTAGCTTCGGCTTCGTAACTCAAACCGATGCGGTGACGCATCACATCGTAACATACCGCACGCACATCTTCGGGAATCACATACCCTCTGCGTTTAATAAATGCATAAGCGCGGGCTGCCAGTGCCAGGTTGATAGAAGCACGGGGAGAAGCTCCGAAAGAAATCATTTCTTTCAGGTTTTTCAAACCATATTCGCCGGGGAAACGGGTGGCAAATACAATATCGATGATGTAGCGTTCAATCTTTTCGTCGATATAGACCTGACGCACCACATCGCGGGCAGCGAGGATATCTTCGGGGCTAAGTACCGGCAACACCTTAGGCTTGTCTTTCAGGAGATTTTGACGAATAATCAGTTTTTCCTCTTCTTTTTTGGGATAATTGATGACCACCTTCAGCATAAAACGATCGACCTGTGCCTCGGGGAGTGGGTAGGTACCTTCCTGTTCGATGGGGTTTTGAGTAGCGAGTACCAGGAAAGGTTTTGGAAGTGGGTACGTTTGATCACCTATGGTAACCTGTCGTTCCTGCATAGCTTCGAGTAATGCACTCTGCACTTTGGCCGGAGCGCGGTTTATTTCATCGGCCAAAATAAGATTGGCGAAAACCGGACCTTTGCGGATGCTGAATTCTTCTTTCTTCTGACTGTAAATCATCGTTCCGATAACATCGGCCGGTAATAAGTCGGGAGTAAACTGAATCCGGTTAAAATCACCCTTGATAAGATCAGATAATGTTTTAATAGCTAGCGTTTTAGCCAACCCCGGCACCCCTTCCAACAGGATATGCCCATCCGATAACAAACCAATAAGTAACGACTCGACAAGGTGCTTCTGTCCGATTATCACCTTATCCATCCCCATCACTAAAGCATCGACGAACGAACTCTGACGTTCAATTTTCTCGTTAAGTTCCCTTATATCAACAGATTGCTCCATATTCTCTAAAATGTCTGTTTTAAAAAAAAGTGGAACAAATGTACTATTAATTCAATAGTTAAAATACAGGTTTAATAACAATTAACGACATTTTTGATTAATAAGTAGAGAACTGAAATCCATCTGCACTTCAAAGCTATTTTTTGACGTACTTATCGTGCAACTGAACAGCGTATTCGATGCATCGGGGGTTATTTTTATCGATTAACCGTGGGTCGAGCTGTGGAATTTTCAACACCATCCCCTTTGCAATATCATCAGGATGCTTTAACAGGTCCCGGTTGGCTTCGTAGATATATACCCAGAATTCTTTTGCCCCATAGTGACGTTCGGAGATTCGGGTCATACGACTACCTTCTCGTACCTCTTCAGAAGCTATAAAAACAGTGAATTCCCGTGGAGTATCGAAAAGCAGTTGCAGGGAATCAACAGATTCTTTTTGTACAGATCGGGCCTTGGCCACAGAGTCGGCATAAATGGAATCGGCTGTAACTGTATCAGCAATGTAATACTCATCTGTATCAGAAAGTGGTATCATCGCTGTTTTTTCTTTTTGAGGAATCAAGGTTGAAAAATCAGGCAACAGATTCATCGTATTTAGAAAATAGGTAGCAATACCACCCAGGATAATTCCAACAAAGAACAGCACCACACCCAGTGTTTTTCGGGGCTTACGATACAATTTCCGCGATAATGCATCGTGCATGTGAGCCTGATCGTCATGGGTGGATCTATGTTCGGGTCGTATCGGCTGTTCAGTTATTTTACGACTTCTAAGTCCTGGATCAGAGCTGGCTGCCCGTGGAGTTTCAGTAATTGTCCTGCTTCCGGTCGTCGTTTTTACAGCTGGCGCCTCAGGCAATTTTTCGGTTTCATCTACTTCAGGATTGATGTCATTTTCAGACTCTTCCTCTTCCACCCCGGGAGGTGGGCCATAGGGTACCACAGGACCAGGACGATTTGCTCTTACAGGAACCGACTGTTCTGCTACAGGAGCCGTTGCGGATGCTTTGGCAACTTTCAACACCGGTTTCACTTCGGCTTCTTTGGCTGCGACCTGAGCCTGCATTTCATTGGGTAATTCGATCGGAACATCTTCTTCCACCATAGCCGGACGATGAGGACGTTTTACACTACCCATCATATTCATCTCAGCTAAAATATCCTTTATTTCAATCGCCTGCTCGGCAATCGACCTCATTGCTTCTTCCAGTTTGCCCGGATCTTCCATTTCCTTTATCACTTCTTCCTCCACTGCTTCAACTTCCTCTTCTTCCATTTCTTCTTCTTCAGTTCCTCCCAATACTACCGGCTGTAAATGAGCAAACGGGGCATTCACCAGTTCTTTTAACTCAGGTTCGGGAGTGAACGATATTTTGTAATAGCCATCGATCATTATTTCTTCAGCGGTATTCACATCGACACTTTTACGCGGTTCATTCCACTGAAGCTTAAACACACCCAGCCCTTTAATTTTCATCACATCATTGGCCAGCAATTGCTCTTCCATGACGAGTACAAAAGCTCTCAGAAAGTCTTCCGCCTCACGGGGATTTCCCCCCACCTGCGTTGCGAGCAGGGAAGCCAGTTCTCCTGTGTTGATACGATCTTTACTCATAGCGTGGAATTGCTTTTAATTTCGATTTAATAGCCGTACTTTGTTTGAAATTCACTACCTGTTTGGGCGGTACAATGGTACGTATGCGCGTCATTGGATGTACCGAAAGCCGTTCCTCCTTGCGTTTAACTTCCAGCATTCCCAATCCCTGCAAGGCAACGGACTGTCCATCAGCCAGACGGGACTTAATAACTTCAACGGCTGCATTGAGCAGTTTCTCGACGCCAGCCTCAGAGCGATCGAGCTTCACGGCAATTGCAGTAATTAATTCCTTGTGCTTCATATCTATCAATATTTTAACGTACCAGTAATTCAAAATCCGTTGCGTCGGCTATGTACGCATCGTAAAATTCACCTACCCTTACACCGGGGGTTTCAACAGGAATGAGCACTTCAGGATCTACTTCCGGTGAATCAAACTCCGTGCGGCCCACAAAATAATCATTCTCCAGCCTATCGACCATCACTTTCAGTGTGGAACCGATTTTCGAAGCATTGATTTCCGCTGCAATGCCCTGTTGAACACGCATTATTTCGTCCAGCCTGGCTTGTTTTACCTCTTCAGGAATATTATCCTGATAGTGTTTGTAGGCATACGTTCCTTCCTCATGTGAATAGGCAAAGGCACCCAGTCGTTCAAAGCGTGCAAAACGTAAAAATTCTTTCAGTTCCTCAATATCCTGTTCAGTTTCACCCGGATGTCCCACCAGCATGGTTGTGCGCAGGTGAATTCCCGGAACTTCCTCCCGAATGCGGCGAATCAGCTCATAAGTTTGCGCCTTGGTGATATGACGATGCATAGTAGTAAGCATAGTATCGCTGATATGCTGAAGTGCGATATCAAGGTAACGGCACACATTATCGCGCTCGCGCATCACTCTGAGGATATCGTAGGGAAAATGAGCAGGATAGGCATAATGCAGCCGAATCCACTCCACTCCGGGAATATCAGAAATTCGCTCGATCAACTCCGGTAATTTCTGTAATTTGTACCGATCGAGGCCATAGGAAGATAAATCCTGCGCTATTACATGAAATTCTTTCACTCCTTTGGCTACCAGCGCTTTCACTTCGCCTTCAATGTCTTCCATCGGTCGCGAACGATGACGGCCGGTAATAATCGGAATTGCACAATAGGTGCAGCTACGGTTACAACCTTCCGAAATTTTCAGATAGGCAAAATGACCCGGAGTTGTGAGCGAACGTTCCAACCGCAAATCAGCCCGGTATTCCTTTCCTAAATCGGTAAGAATATTTGTATAATTAAACTTTCCGTAGAATTTATCCACTTCCGGAATTTCCTTTTCCAGTTCTTGCTGATAACGTTCCGACAGACAACCCATTACAAAGAGTTTATCCATCTGAAGCTGCTTGCGGCGCTCAGCAAACTGAAGAATTGTATTCACACTTTCCTCCTTTGCATCGCCGATAAAACCGCAAGTATTTATGATCACAATTTCTCCGTCGGGAACGGGCGAGTCGTGACTCACCGTATATCCCAGCGCATCGAACTGCCGCATGAGCTGCTCCGAATCGACAAGATTTTTCGAACAACCCAGCGTTACTATATCTACTTTCCCTTTTTTCACTATTCGAATAATGTATTCACAAACTCATTTTTGTCGAACACTTGTAAGTGTTCCATTCCCTCACCGAGGCCGATGTATTTAACCGGAATTTTAAACTGATCCGAGATACCAATTACTACTCCTCCTTTTGCTGTTCCATCCAGCTTGGTGATAGCCAGCGCAGTAACATCAGTAGCCTTCGTAAATTGCTTCGCCTGTTCAAATGCATTCTGACCCGTTGAGCCATCGAGTACCAGCAACACTTCATGAGGTGCATCGGGCACCACTTTCTGCATTACGTTTTTGATCTTGGTAAGCTCGTTCATCAGGTTGATTTTATTGTGCAACCTTCCGGCTGTATCAATAATTACCACATCAGCATTATTGGCTTTGGCTGATGAAAGCGTATCAAAAGCAACAGAAGCCGGATCGGAACCCATTTTCTGCTTAATTACCGGCACTCCGGTTCGTTCGCCCCAGATAACCAGTTGATCGACAGCCGCAGCACGGAACGTATCAGCGGCACCCAGGTATACTTTTTTACCCGCTTTGGTAAACTGATAAGCCAGCTTGCCAATCGTGGTGGTTTTTCCTACACCATTTACCCCCACGACCATAATCACATACGGACTGGCCGGCAGCGTATCGGAAAAATCAATGGGCGACTGTGAGTTATTTTCAGACAACAATCCCGCAATCTCTTCCTTCAGTATAGAATTCAACTCATTGGTTGTGATAAACTTATCACGGGCTACCCGCTTTTCAATCCGTTCAATAATCCGTAGTGTGGTTTCCACTCCTACGTCAGACGTTATCAGCACTTCTTCGAGCTTATCAAGCACTTCATCGTCAACTTTCGATTTACCAGCTACCGCGCGTGTAATTTTAGAAAAAACACTTTCACGCGTTTTTGACAAACCCTGGTCGAGCGTTTCTTTTTTTTCCTTGCTGAAAAAGTTAAATATACCCATTGAACGTTTTATTTACCGTTAACTATACGACTTACAAAAGTAAAAAAAATAATTGAATGCAACACATAAAAAAATCCTCTCACGGTTAAATGAGAGGATTCGTCAGTATTTTAATCAGAATGACCTTATTTTGCGAAAAAATCTTTCACTTTGTCATTGTGTACAATCTCTTCCTGGAAGATGTAAGCTCCGGTTTTGGGAGATTTCACCATCTTGATAACTTTCGAGAAGGAACGACCTTCTCCTTTTTGCATCGACGCAACCGCTTTCTTTGCCATGATTCAACTTATTTAATTTCTTTGTGAACTGTAACCCGTTTCAAAATCGGATTGTATTTTTTCAACTCCATACGTCCCGGAGTGTTCTTCCTGTTCTTCATAGTGATATAACGCGAAGTACCCGGCATCCCGCTTTCCTTGTGTTCAGTACATTCAAGAATTACCTGAACCCGTGCTTCTTTTGTTTTCTTTGCCATGATTAAATTTCCTCCTTAATTATGCGTATAAATGACCCTTCTCGGCAGCTTTCTTGATGGCTGCATCCAAACCCAACTTATTGATGGTACGTAATCCGGCTGCTGATAATTTGAGGCTGATCCATGTGTCCTGTTCTACCCAATAGAACTTCTTAACAAACAGATTCACATCGAATGTTCTTTTTGTACGACGCTTCGAGTGCGAAACATTGTTTCCGATCATTGCCTTTTTACCGGTGATTTGACAAATCTTTGACATTGCTGTATATTTTATTATTTACTTTTTTCTCAAAAACAGTGTGCAAAAGTACAGCATTTTTTTTAATCCTGCAAGTTATCGTAAAATATTTTTCCTCAATTTTATCAACAAGCTCCTCACTGTCATTATTTTTTTGACTGTCAGATTCTTAAATCAATTCCTCATCGGGGATACCGCGCAGTTTATCGAGCAATAGCAGAAATGCAGTCTGGGTGGTTCGCTCAATATTTAACTGTCGTCCGAGCTGAAAACGATACTGTTTACTCACAACACCCTGAGCGTCCGCCAGGGCAATCCATACCGTCCCAACCGGTTTTTCAGCCGTACCCCCGTCGGGGCCTGCAATTCCGGTGGTAGCAATCGCAAAATCGGTCGATACAAGTTCACGAATTCCCCTTGCCATAGCCGAGGCTACTTCGCTACTCACTGCTCCATGCTCTATCAACAACTGCTCATCCACTTTCAACTGGTATTGCTTTACCCGATTATCGTAGGCCACCACCGAACCTTTGTACATCGCCGAACTTCCCGGCACCGAAGTAATGCGATGGGCAATAAAACCTCCTGTGCAACTTTCAGCTGTGGAAAGGGTCAGTTGCTGCCGGCTCATCCATTCGACAACCAGCTTTTCAGCCGGCACATCTTCCTCAGCCAGTATGGCATCACCCAAAATCATCCGCAGCATAGTTATGCGGGTATCCAGCTCTTTTCGGGTAGCTTCTTTGTCAGTGGTAACTGTGCTTAACCTTAATTTAACGAGATTAAAATTAGGAAGATAAGCGAGCCTGATAGCTTCAGGCAGACTATTTTCCCAATCGGCAATGCGAATAGCTAGTGCCGATTCGGGCAACCCTCTCACCAGAATAGTTCGGTGAATTACATCGGGGGTGGCATAACGCTGCTGCAAGCGCGGGATAATTTCGGTGCTCATGGCTTCCTTCATTTCGTAGGGAACACCCGGCATCGACACCACCACTTTACTATCTTTTTCGTACCAGGTAATCGGTGCAGTGCCTACCCGATTGGGGATGAGGGTGGCTTTATCGGGGACCATAGCCTGTGTGCGGGTAAGTTCGTTTATCGCCCGCTGGCGGTGGCGCAGCAGATTCTCAATATGAGTCAGCACTTCCTGATTGAACACCAGCGTCGAATCAAAGTACTTACACAGAGTAAATTTTGTAATATCATCTTTTGTTGGACCGATGCCACCCGTAAACAATACAATGTCGGCACGCGACAGGGCCAGGTCGAGCGCCTGAATAATATGATCTTCCCGATCGTGCACCGAGCTTATTTGCTCAATTTCAAAGCCTGCCTTGTTCAGTTCCACAGCCATCCAGGCAGAGTTGGTATCCACAATCTGACCAATCAGGATTTCGTCTCCAATGGTAATAATTTCAACCTTCATAACAACAATTAAAAAAAGAGTGAATTAAATGTAGCCTGAAATGAGCCTAACAGAGTATTCCGGGCCTTCTGGAAATAAGGTAATGAAAGTCTACCCTGCCTTATCGCTTCAATTCGACAGCAGCTATTTCCAGCTGTTCGTACCAATCCTTTCCAAACGCACGAATAAGCGGCGTTTTCAGAAACCGGTAAACCGGAACCTTTAATTTCTTACCGTTGTCAACAGCACATTCACAAATCTTCCAGCGGTGGTAGTTCACAGCTTTAAAGCTTTCGAATTGTTTTACCCGAATAGGATAAAGGTGGCACGATACTGGTTTGATAAAATCCGATTTACCTTCGTGGTAGGCTTTTTCGACGGCACATTTCCAGATTCCCTGTTCCTGATAGGCAAAAACGCACTCCCGTCCATTCACAATCGACGTAACCGGTTCGTTTTCAGGGTCGAAATAAAACACTCCCTGTCGGGCTATCACTTCACGCGAAGCTTCAGGCAGATCATCGATGATGGTGGGAAGTAGTTCTTCAAGAGCGTTTATTTCCGTTTCGGCAAGCGGAGCACCGGCATCACCTTCCACACAACAGGCGCCTTTACATGCTGCCAAATCGCACACAAACTGCTCATCGAGCACATCAAAACTTACTATGGTATCTTCTATTTGTAACACGGCCTGTCGATAAAAACAAAGCGCATCAAATTACTTTGATACGCTTAAAGTGTGAGTATACAACAGCTTATTGCTGTCCGTTATCTTCTGTGGTTTCTGTAGCTTCCTCTCCTGCTTGTTCGCCAAAGCCCGGATTTGCTGTAGAAGGCAGACTCTGCTGTGCTTCCTGATACACGTCCTTGATTTCCGACTCATCGGCAGCAACGCGTTCGGTACGGAAACCTACAGCAGCAACAGAGAAAACAACCAATGCAACAACCAGTGTCCAGGTAGCTTTTTCCAAAAAGTCGGTCGTTTTGCGAACGCCCATAATCTGGTTAGTAGAAGTAAAACCAGCTGCAAGGCCACCGCCTTTTGAGTTTTGAACCAACACCAGCAAGGTCAATAAAATGGAAGCGATAACTACAAGAATGATAAAAAAAGTGTACATATCAGTGTTAATTATTTTAAATTTTCGATGATTTTCTCCAAAAACCGAATTTGGTCTGCAAAGTAAATACTTTTTTTCGGATTAATCAAATTTAATTGTTGCAATATTTCAATTGCTTCCCGATAGCGTGATTCCTGGATCAGCAACTTTACCTGTTCTTCAAGCTGATCTACTTTAGGTTGGTTCTCAGCTTTCGTTTCCGACTTTTGCAACATCGAACGTGATTCCTTTAACCGCTGAGCGATTTTCTTCAGTGAAGCATCCGGATCCTCCCCATCCGATTTGGCAGCATTCAGTATATCGAAATAACTTCCCGAAAAACGATCGTTTCTGCGGAAAACAATCTGTTCGGGCATTAGTTCCATTTCAGGATAAAGATAAAAGAAAAGCCTGCGCAGGTCGTTCGAGTGTAAAGCGGTCATTTCCAGATCCTCATCATTCAACTTACCTCCCGTCGCCAGCATCGATGCCTTCAACCACATTATCCTGTTCTGCGTAAAATAAGGATATCGCCTCACCCACTCCCGCAGCTTTGGTTCGTGTTCTGCACTTACCGAATGTATATCGGCAACCAACTTAAGAAATCCATCTGTTGTCATATTTTTACCAGCGTGCTACGGTATCGTTGTAAATATTATCCGCAATTTCTTCGGTCATCTCCGCCAGCAACTGATCCTGCACATCCGTAATCATCAGATTGCTATCGAACATGCGGAACGAACTGTATTGCTTTTCAAAATCTTCTTCCTGATTTTTGGAGTTAGCAAAGCGAATATTAACTGTCAGGGTTAATTTGGTCTCAGCCGAAAATGAATCCTGCCCCACTGCCATTGGTGTAAGCAGGTACCCTACAATTTCGCCCTCAAGGTGAAGGTCGCCACCCGCCTTTAACAAGCGTAGCCTCGTTTGCTTCGTGTACTTATCTCTTAATTTTTCGGAAAACTCCTGTGCCAATGGTGGATGTATGAGTTCAGCCACATTGTTGAAATCCGCAATTGAGATGGTTTTTATTTTTGTATAATCGATGGATGCTCCGTTGAAGGTTAGCGTCACCTGACACGCACTCAGACCTGTGAGTGCCATCAACAGCACCATCCACTGTATTTTTTTAATCAATCCCATATTCCTTTATTTTACGGTAGAGGGTACGTTCCGAGATTTTCAACTCTTCTGCAGCCGCCTTACGACGTCCACGGTGTTTCTCCAGGGTTTTGCGTATCATTTGTTTTTCCATCTCTTCCAGACTGGTGGGATGCGGCGTTGTCTCTACCTCATCAAATTCCTCGGCTTCCTGAAATCCCATATCGTCGTCGACCTGATTATAAGTTGCCGGATGAAAATAGGGCGCATCCTTCATTTCCTGTTCCCGTTTACTGAGGATGAGCTCCGCCTGATCAGTATAGGGTGTACTCACCTGATGCTGACCACTCATTATTTCATGAACGAGTTTTTTCAGATCGTTCATATCCTTTTTCATGTCGAACAATACCTGATACAAAATCTCGCGTTCACTGCTGAAGGTTTTATTATCGACATGCGAGGTGAACAATGCCGGCAAGCGCTCCACATCTTCATTGGGCAAATAGGCTTTCAGAATCTGAGGCGTAATTTCCCGTTGTTGCTCAATAACGGAAATCTGTTCGGTAATATTTTTCAGCTGACGGATATTACCGTGCCAGTAATAATTCGACAACATCACCTTCGCTTCATCAGTAAGCTTCACAGGTGGCATACGGTATTTATCGGCGAAATCGGAAGCAAACTTCCGGAACAGCAAAACCACATCTTCTTTTCGCTCGCGCAGGGGCGGAACATAAATGGGCACCGTATTCAACCTATAGTATAAATCCTCACGGAACCTGCCATCACGAATGGCCTGCTTCATCTCCCGATTGGTAGCAGCTACCACACGTACATTCGTTTTCAGAATTTTCGACGAACCCACCTTGATGAATTCACCTGTTTCGAGCACCCGCAGCAGACGGACCTGTGTCGATAGCGGCAATTCGCCTACTTCATCAAGAAAAATAGTACCACCGTCGGCCACTTCAAAATAACCTTTGCGATCGCCGGTGGCACCTGTAAAAGAACCTTTTTCGTGACCAAACAATTCAGAATCGATGGTACCTTCGGGAATAGCGCCACAGTTTACCGGTATGTACGGGCCGTGTTTGCGGTGACTGTACTGATGAATAATCTGAGGAAAAGTCTCCTTTCCCACTCCACTTTCTCCCGTTATAAGCACCGACAAATCGGTAGCTGCTACCTGTACGGCAATATCGATAGCCCGGTTGAGAACTTCCGAATTACCAATAATCGCATAGCGTTGTTTAACCGATTGTACTTCTGAATATTGCATAGTTACGAACTGAGGAATTTACGCTTTGGGTTGCCAGAAACATACCTTGGGAGATTCGATAGCTCCTTCGGTTTTCAGCACTTTCATGGCTTTATCCACTTCTTTTTTGTCCAGGCCTGTCATTTCGGCCAAATCTCCTGCTTTTACCGGTTTTCCGGCAGCTTTCATTGCTTCAAGCACTTTTTCTTTTGCTTCCATATTACTTTATTTTATGAGATATTCGATCGAATTTTTTTCAAAAAAGCCTGCATGGCAGGGGTATCACGCTTCTCTATCATTTCAAGTAGCGCCTTCAGCTCCTGCCTTATATTTTCGACCTGCTGAGGAGTATAGGGATTGAAAAGAATTTCCGTCAACAGGTAGTCGTCCTCCGAAAGCAAACCCTTCGCTATATCCATATGCCGTTTGAACGTAGTTCCCGGCGCCTCCTGATGCCGCATCACCGAGGCGAAAACCAGGGTCGAGGCAAAGGGAATTGACAGAGAATAAGCAATCGTCTGGTCGTGCTCTTCAAAGGTATATTCAAAAATATTCAGTCGCAGCGAACCATACATATCCTTAAAAAAGGCCTTTCCCAGGTGGTCTGATTCGGAAATGATAATCGCACTCTGGCTGCTCAGGTTATCGAGGGTGGCAAAAGTCGGTCCGAACATCGGGTGAGTCGACACATACCGCATTCCCGATTCGGCATAATATTCCTTCAGACCGGTTTTTACCGATGCAATATCGGAGATGATGCAGTTCGATGGCAGATACGGCATCACAGCCCTGAAAGCATCAATAGTGTATTTCAATGTTACACAGTTAATTACCAGCTCTGGCTGGAAATCCTTCACCTCTTCGTAACGTGTCATACGCAAGGTATTGAACACAAAACGAAGGCGCGAAGCATCGGTATCGAAAAGGGCCACCTCGTGCTGAAAACACAGCACATCGGTAATAAATGTGCCCATCTTTCCGGCACCCAGAATCAGAATCTTCATTTCTTTACATCAAATTTGGAGCAAAATTACTCAATTTTTTCTTTTTTCCGTCCAAACGCCGGGTCAATTTTCATAAACGAAGCTACCAATATGGTGGGAATTGCCAAAACCACAATAATAATAAAGAACCACTGATAGCCTACCTGTTCCTGGAGCCATCCGGCAATCATACCCGGCAACATCATTCCGAGCGCCATAAAACCGGAAGCAAAGGCATAGTGGGCCGTTTTATGTTCGCCATCCGACATAAAAATCATATACATCAGGAAAGCAGCAAAACCAAATCCGTAACCAAACTGCTCGATGGCAACGCAAACAAGCACTACTGAATAACTGGCAGGCTGCAGAACCGCCATATACACATAAGCCAGATTTGGCAGTGTTATCGACAAGGCCATGGGAATCATCCAAAATTTCAATCCTTTCCACGATATGGCCAATCCGCCCAAAATACCTCCGACTACCAGTGCTGCAACGCCCACCATACCATAGGCCAGACCGATTTGTTCGGTACTTAGGCCCAGGCCGCCCTCGCTAACCGGATCGAGCATGAAAGGCTGTGCCAACTTCACCAGCATGGCTTCACCAAGTCGATATACCAACAGGAACACAAGCGATAGCACTATACCCTTTTTCCGGAAGAAAGAAAGGAAGGTCACCCCGAATTCTTTCGACATCTTATTATTATCCACTTTCCCCATCAGCTTGTCGGAAGCTGGTTTGGGCAATGCAAGGCGATGGTACATCATCAATAGCAGAAAAATACCGAAGATAACAAAGAAAGTAATCGACCACGAAAGTCGGATATTTCCGGTAATCCGCTCCATGGCACCTGCAAACACGATAAGCACTCCTTGTCCGGCTATCATCGCAAACCGATAAAACAAACTACGGATACCTACAAATACCGATTGTTGACCTTCGTCGAGCGCCAGCATATAAAAGCCATCGGCTGCCACATCGTGTGTTGCCGAACTGAAAGCCATAAGCCAGAAAACGAGCAAAGTAGCCTGAAAATAAAAAGGCATGGGAATGAGCAGGGCCACTCCGGCCAGTCCGGCTCCGATAAGAAGCTGCATACTCACAATCCACCAGCGCTTGGTTTTAAACAAATCGACCAACGGGCTCCAGAAGGGTTTAATTACCCAGGGAAGATACAACCAGCTTGTATACAGCGCTATATCGGTATTCGAGATTCCAAACCGCTTGTACATAATAACAGAAACGGTCATCACAATAACATACGGAATTCCCTGTGCAAAGTAAAGAGTGGGAACCCATTTCCACGGATTAATAGATTTTTTGGATTGCTGCATGGCTAAAATAATGATTTAAAATATGTTGATAGCTGTAACCTTTTTCACCCATCACGGCTGCACCTATCTGGCACAGGCCTACTCCATGACCCCAGCCGGCACCATGAAATACAAACTGTTCGGGAACTGCGGTATCAGCAGGCAGAACTTCCACCACAAAAGCCGAACTATACAGGTGGGATGTCGAAAGCCATTTTCTGATTTCCAGTTCCTTTCCTACGGTGATGGTGTGCTTTGAACCGGTAATTTTCAACTCAATAATGCGACCAGATGGTCCTCTTTTAACGGGCTCCAGCAACAGTATGCTTCCAAAATCAATTCCCGACCTCCACTTCAGCAACTCCTGCAATTCCTGTTGTGAATACACCACTTTCCATCGGTAAAAATCAGTAGTTTCCTGGTCGTAATTGTTAAGTACCTGCGACAGCACCTGTTTATCGGTTGTATTACAAAAAGCATCGGGCGACGAAAGTATCCACTGGCGGGCAATTTCTTCCAGGCTTAAGTCCGGCATATCTTCGTTATTATCCAAATCACGCACGGGTTCCAGGTAAGAGAAATGTTCGTCGGCCCAACAGGAATCGAATCGTTCGGTCACACCTCCGCAAGCCTTGTAATAACGTGCATCACAAATTTTTCCGGCATCCATCAGTACCAACCCACAGGTTGCTGCTATGGCCTCTCTGACTTTTTCGGTCGAAGCACGGGTAATGCCCTGGTAGCGCTGGCAATGATCGTCGGCACACACATCGAATAAAGTATGAGCATCGCGCTCGTACCAGCGGATATGTTTTTCAGCCGTTTCAATGGTGTGCGACGATACGGTCGATAGATTTTCAGGCTGAAGAATCGGATACAACAGCCAGCTTCTTGAAATGACCGCATGTGCCTTCAGTAATTCTGTTGATGCCGTTGCCGACATTTCACTTGAGATCACACTCAGAAGGTATTCTTCCACCGGAAGTTGATTAATAACCCGGATGCATTCGTTTTCTACGACAAGCTGTAAACTACCCCTGAAGCGCTGAACCTCTTTTCGTTCCCAGTGAAAATCGATACCGATAACCACATCCCGGATTTCGAAAAAGGATTCAGATGTCAGCGGTTCAAACAGCCATTCGGTGGCCGATTCATTGCCAACAACAATGCGTTCCTGCTTATACACAGCCTGAAAAACACCGGAATACTGATGGTTGCCACTTGCAAACATCCCTTCGAGTGTAAACGACACTTCGCCGGAGGCAACAATTCCTACTTTAATGATAGGTTCGCTCATGGTTCATCAGGACTTATCTGGTTAAAAATATCCACGATATCGGCTGCATTGATCTTATGAAAATGAGCTTCAACAGGTGTAATAAGAATACCGGCCATTTCGATGGCAGCAGGACTAATCATCAAATGCTGAGGCTCGGGAGCGCTGTACTGACTGGGACGAAAGGCCTTTCTTGGTAGCACAAAAATAATCCATTTTCCACTTTCGAACACACCAAGTAGGTTCATCATGGGTTCCTCACCTTCTGTCGCAGGAAAGGAATGGTACAGCTCATCGAACAAAATCATAGCCGCTTCGCTGGTTACCGATTCAATAACAAATACCTTGCGCAAGGACTTACGAAAACGGAGCAAACGGGCATCTGATATATCTTTCAGAAGTTCTGCATCGGCAGTGCTACGAAGGAAATATTCGTCGATAAGCGGCAACACACCCTTATTACCAGCCTGAAAATGGAGATGATCGGGAGCCGATGCACCACAACGCGGTCCGTTATAGAAGACCACAAACTCGTTAAGCTCACGTGTAAACCACAAAAAATCGGCAAAGACCGGTAAAATACGCTGAGGGATATGTTCCTTATTAGGGATGGTAAAATGCTGTTTAAAAATGGGAAAAGGATTCACCAGCAGCCAATATCTCCCGGCATCCACCGCATTTTGTTCGGGTGGGCGGTTATGGTCGCAAAGAAAACAGGGTCGCTCTGCAATGCTCGTAGCATCGGTTTTAGCAGCCGTGGATGCAATGCGGGCCGGATTGAACTGAACCAACACCCGCGTAGTGTCCAGTCTAAATTCACGCGATTGCACCTGATCGAGGCTACCATAGTAGCGGTTCGCCAGGGGCCAGTGAACCACCTGTTCACTCCATAATTCGATGGCTTGTTGTGATAGAGATTTCATGTATTTTTTAAAGTAGATTGAACAACTCCGGGGGGAATGTAACAGATCTTGTGATTCCACGGGCGTAGGGCACAACGTCGAGCGAACTAAACTCTCCGGCGGCATAGCGGAAATGCCCGGCCATCGCAATCATAGCGGCATTGTCGGTTGTAAATTGTACGGGAGGAATAAACACCTTCCATCCCCGACGTGCACCAGTTTCAAGAAGTACATTGCGTAATCCCGAATTAGCCGACACCCCCCCGGCTAGGGCTATCGTTTTTATCTTCAACTCATTGGATGCTTTAATCAGCTTCTTCAGCAGAATATCAACAATCGTAGCCTGAAGCGAAGCACATAAGTCGTTTAAATTTTCCGAAATAAATTCAGGATTTTCAAGTTCCTTATCCCGTACCAGGTATAAAAAGGAAGTCTTGAGGCCACTGAAGCTGTAATCATATCCGGCAATTTCAGGTTTCGACAGCTTAAATGCAGCAGGATTCCCCTGTTGAGCCAGGCGGTCGACAAAGGGTCCGCCGGGATAAGGCAGGCCCATCACCTTAGCACATTTATCAAAAGCCTCTCCGGCCGCATCGTCGATGGTTTGACCCACAATTTGCATTACGGAAGGCGAACTCACCACAATGATTTGTGAATTTCCACCCGACACCAGCAGGCATAAAAAAGGAAATTCAGGGACATCACCTTCGCCCTCTTTATTCAGGATAAAATGCGCCAGCACATGAGCCTGCAGGTGATTTACTTCGATGAGGGGCAATTGCAGAGCCTGTGCAAAACCCTTGGCAAAGGAAGTCCCGACAAGCAGCGACCCCAGCAATCCGGGACCCCGTGTAAAAGCAACGGCCGAGAGCTCCGATTTATCAATACCTGCATCGGAAAGCGCCTTGTGCACCACCGGAATTATATTTTGCTGATGCGCACGCGATGCCAGTTCAGGAACCACGCCACCGTAGTATTCGTGCACTTTCTGACCGGCAATTACATTTGAAAGCATCACCCCATCGCACAAAACTGCTGCCGAAGTATCGTCGCAGGATGATTCAATCCCTAAAATTATCGTTGACTGCATGATAAGCCTTACTTAATCCTCCTTTTCAGCATTGTAAATCCGGGAGAATTCTCTATTTTTGTACGTTTTAAAGCTCAAAGGTATAAAAAAATCATCTAAAATATTCATTATCCTCGCAGCATTGGTTCTTACATTGATGCTGACACCTGCTATCCTACTGCAATTCAGCGCAGTACAGAACTTTGTTGTGGATAAAATCACCCATGAGCTCTCGCGACACTATAACACCCGTTTTTCAGTAGGTTACGTAAGGTACACCTTTTTCAACACCCTGCACCTGGATGATATACTAGTGGAAGATCTATCGGGCGACACCTTGCTACAGGCCAGCTCTTTCGATGCTAATTTCAATCTCTGGAAACTGTTCCGCCGGCAAGTCTCCATTTCGTCGCTTACGCTCAACGAAGTTAACTTTCATCTGAAAAAGGAACCCGATGGAAGTATGAACTTCGCATTTCTTTTTGAAAGAGAAAAACCTAAAAAAGATTCTGCAATTTTCGAGTTAAATATTGAAGAACTAAAACTCAAAAATTCTGGACTCAACTTTTACGACACAACCAACTCGAGGAAGTACAAAGCCTTTAACCCGGCACGCATCGTGGTTAGCGATATCAATTCTGAAATCAGTATCGCTACGTTCAACAACGACTCTCTGAATGCCCGGGTGCATCAGTTGAGTGCACGTGAGCAATCGGGTATTGA
Organism: Paludibacter sp.; assembly: GCA_034002585.1. Lineage (GTDB taxonomy): Bacteria > Bacteroidota > Bacteroidia > Bacteroidales > Paludibacteraceae > Paludibacter. Next base: position 12,146 of record JAVFAG010000013.1, on the reverse strand, counting down.
ATTGAATACTCTTTCTTTTTCGATTTCGGGCTCCAATCAGGGAGTACGCATAGAGGATTTTCTGATGCAGCTACCCGACTCTGAAATTAAACTAAAGAATATTTCGCTGAAGGCAAATAGCTTAAAAGAAGTTCTGAATTTTGATCAATCAGTGAGTGCACATATTCCCGTTACAAACGCCCGTTTAGCCCTCAACGACCTGAAAGCATTCTTTCCCGGCTTTGCCGGTTCGAACGAATCCGCTACCATTAACGCATTTCTTACAGGTAAGATTTCAAACCTTAAGGCTCAGAATATTCAGATTGAGTATGGCAAAACCATTAAACTGGAAGCATCAGTAGAAGTAAGTGGTTTGCCCAATCTTGAAGAATCGTTTATCTACTCCAGAGTTAACCGTATCCAGTTCAATCACAGCGAATTGCAGGATTTGGTTTCGCGTATTCAAAACAGCCCTTTCCATTTCCCGAACGAAATGCGTGAATTTGGTCTCGTCAGTTACCAGGGGAATATCTCCGGATTTTTAAGCAGCCTGGTAGCCTTTGGTGTTTTCAGAACCGATCTTGGTAACATTTCCTCCGACATTTCGCTTCGTTTCGAGAATCAACTCCACGACTTGTATTACAGCGGAAGCCTCAAAACTTCAGGATTTAATTTGTCTCGCTTCCTTACAAATGATGCATTGGGCACAGTGGTAATGAAAGCAACTACCAAAGGTACGAAACTGATGAATCAACCTTTTAAGGGAACACTTACAGCCAGCGTTGATCGAATCGATTTCAACAGCTACAGTTATACAAATGCCAGTTTCGAGGGCGATTACGATGGAAATGGTTTCAATGGAAATATACTGATAAAAGACGACAATATTGATGCTGACTTTTCTGGTATTATCGATTTCCGCAATCCGCGAATGCCTGTATTCGACTTCGATCTTATGTTGAAGAACACCGACTTGCATGCATTGAATTTACTAAAACACTATCCCGGATCGCGGTTATCCCTGCATGGCACCACCAATCTGACAGGAAACAACCTCGATAACCTGAATGGCAACCTGCGTATCAGGGAATTAAAATTTTTACACCAAAACGATTCTCTGGAGACGGAATTAATCACTTTTAATTCGCGTACCGATACCGACTACACCAATATCAGTATCGAATCGGAATACCTTACCGGCTCATTGTCGGGCGACTTTAAGTACAGCACCATTGGCAACACTTTTAAAATGGTAATTTCGAAATACCTGCCCTCGCTTGCAGAAAAAGGAACCACTAAAAAGTACCTGCCCAACAATGTACATGTCGATCTGAGTCTGGCTAATACGGACGAAATCGTTCGGGTACTGCGCCTGCCCTATCGTCTGGGGGGCGTTGCTACACTAAAAGGCAATATCAATGAAGCTATCAATAAAATTGAATTAAATGCCAATCTCGATGGATTATCGACAGGAGCTCAGCAATTCGAGAATTTCCACCTGAACCTGTCGAGCACCCTACAACAACAACTAACACTTACAGGTCGTACACGCATGTATGATGCCCGGGATAACCTTCAGAATATCACATTAACTGCTCTTGCAGCCCGTGACCAGGTTGATGCAAGACTGGTTTGGCAAAACAATAGTACACTTACCAATGCCGGCGAAATCAATACACGTACCCGCCTGAGTCGCACTGAAGAAGAGCTGGTGGTGAATGGCCGTTTTCTTCCAACACAGATTTTCATTTCAGACTCGGTATGGAACCTGAGTTCGTCGGAAATAAAGTACCGCAAATCGGAAGGGTTGGCCATCAATAATTTCATCTTCGAAAGCAAAAATCAATACATCCACATCAACGGCATCGCTTCGCAATATCCAACCGACAGCGTGTTGGTATCGATGAACGATTTAAATCTCGACTATGTGATGCGCCTGATTAACCTCGAGGGCATTTCCATTGGCGGACTGGTAACAGGTGATTTACTGCTTTTCAGCTTGCTGAAGGAACCCATCTACCTCGCCGACCTGTACGTGGAAGATATGTCACTGAACAGGATTATTGTTGGAAATGGTGCCATCAATACCCAATGGAATCAGGAGCTTCGGCAACTCGACATCAGGGGAGAAGTGCTGAAAGCGCACAATTCAAAGGTGGCAGGACTAAGCGGAAGTTTTACACCATCCACCGACTCACTCGATTTAAGAATTGCTGCTGAAACGTTCCCTGTTTCTTTCCTGAATCGCTATTTTGAAGGGGTAGCCAGCAACTTCAGTGGCCTTGCAAGGGGTGATTTCAGGATTGCCGGTCCAACTAAAAAGCTCCGGTTCGAGGGTGACTTGTTTGTTAACCAGGGCGAAGTGACTATCGACATGCTTCAAACCACCTATCGTTTCAACGACAGGGTAAAGCTTACGCCCTACAATATTGAAGTAAGTGGCATCACCATGTACGACGAGGAGCAAAACCGTGCGCGACTCAACGGTAACATTGCCCACAATGGATCGTTCAACAACATGGAATACGATGTGACTATTACCACCGACAACCTGCTGGTTATGAACACTACGTCGAAAGACGATGATTTCTTCTACGGCAAAGCCTTCGCAAGTGGTATAGCACGTATTTTCGGAGATATGGCAGAAGCAAATATCGTTGTAAATGGCGTTTCCCGACCCCGTTCCAAATGCTATCTGTCGATGGCAAGCTCTTCTTCGGTTCTCGAAGGAGATTTTATCCGTTTTGAACGAAAAGAAACAACCCCATATAATGCGGTGAACGAAGAAGACAGCGGAAGAAAAAAAATATTCCAGGATGACAACCGCTTTAATGTCAAAACGGATATCCAGCTGGAATTAACACCCGAAGCCGAAATCGAAATTTTAGTTGACCCACGGGCAGGAGATAAAATCACGGGACGCGGGCGCGGAAATCTTCGCATCCGTTTCGACACCTTCTCCGATGTCGATTTGTTTGGTACCGTGGAAATGGATCAGGGAAATTACCTGTTCACCCTGCAAACGGTTATCCGCAAAGAGTTTCGCATCAACAGCGGAAGCACCATTGCCTGGACCGGTGATCCCTTTGAGGCACAGGTAAATATAAATGGATATTACCCTCTGACAGCTTCACTTACTGATCTCTTTGAAGCGGGTGAGCTACAGCAAATCACCTCGCGCTCGACAGTACCGGTACACTGCTTGTTGTACCTCACCGACGACCTGATGTCTCCAACAATCCGATTTGGAATCGACCTCCCCTCGAGCGACGAAAGTATCAAAAGCAGGGTGAAAAACATAGTGAACACCGAAGAAATGATGAACCGGCAAATCCTTTACCTGCTGCTGTTCCATAAATTTTTTACACCCGATTACATGCGTAGCACTGCAGCGGTGGGTGCCAACGAAGGCTGGTCCTTTGCCACTGCTACTTTTAGCTCGCAGGTGAACAACTGGATTCAGACTACCCTCAACACTAATATCTTCTCATTTGGCGTCGACTGGCAAAAAACAAATGCCGAATCGGATGAGGTGAAGGCACAGATTCTGATACAGCCCAATAACCGGCTGGTGATAAACGGGAACATTGGATACCGCAACGATAATATCAGCGAGAATAAATTTATTGGCGACTTCGACCTGGAATACAAACTTACCGAATCGGGCAAATTGCGGTTTACGGCCTACAACCACACCATCGACCGGGCACAGTTGCGTGAAGCCAAAACCACACAGGGCATCGGACTTATTTACCGCGAAGATTTCAACAACATGCGCGAAATGATGAATTATTACTGGGGATTGTTGAAGGGCGTATTTGAAGACAAAATCAACGGAAAAAAAGAGGAGTCAGATTTAACCAACAATTAAATGTGGATAAAAAACAACGGGGGATAATGTTTAGAACATTATCCCCCGTTGTTTTATCTTCGCAACACCGTGGTGTTGGATTATTTTTTCTCCATGCGTTTTGCGTAACGGTTCATGAACTTATCAACACGTCCTGCAGTGTCGACCAGTTTCGATTTACCGGTATAAAAAGGATGCGACGAACTCGAGATTTCAAGCTTCACTACAGGATAGCTTTCACCGTCGATTTCGATGGTTTCCTTGGTATTTACAGTTGAACGAGAAAAAAAGGTATCGCCATTCGACATGTCTTTAAACACAACCGTGCGATAATTTTCGGGGTGAATTCCACTTTTCATATCTTATATTTTTTATATTTTCCTTTTCTTACATTTGGGCTTGCAAAAGTACAATAATTTATTGAAATAAAAAATATTCACTTCAAAAAAATATTTTCCGGATAGTCTATGCGGGTGAGATACAAACCATGGGCCGGCATCGACACTCCTGCCTTACAACGATCGCAGGCTTCTATCACTTGTCGCAAGCCATCGGCATCCATCCTTCCATGGCCAATTTCGAGCAGAGTGCCAACAACCGAACGTACCATGTTACGCAGGAAGCGGTCGGCCCCAATCGTAAACACCCATCCTTCGGGAGTAGGCTCCCAGCGAGCGGTGAGCAGCCGACAATTGTTGGTGCGGGCATCGGTGTGTAGTTTACTGAAACTGGTAAAGTCGGTATATTCCATGAGCACTTCAGCCGCCTGGTTCATCCTTTCAAAATCGGGAACATGAATAAGTCGCACCGAGCGGTTTTCCGCAAAAACATTTTTGAAGGTATGTACATGATATTCATAATAGCGGGCTGTAGCATCGAAACGGGCATGAGCATCGGAAACCACAGCTTTTACTTCGTGCACTGCAATATCGCGGGGCAGAATGCTGTTCATCCGTTGCACAAAAGAATCGGGCAACTCAGCCTCAGTATCGAAATGAGCCACCATCAGCCGGGCATGAACTCCCGAATCGGTACGACCGGCACCCGTAACCGGCACCGGTTCGCGCAACAGGGTAGCCAGTGAGCGTTCGAGCACCTCCTGCACCGAAATACCATTGGGTTGCATTTGCCAGCCATGGTACGCAGTACCGTTGTAGGATAAATAAAGAAACCAGCGCATGTGTTATCTGAAAAGAAGGGCAAAGATAAGGAATTAATCCTTATTCGGGAAGGGTAAGATGAATAACATCACCAACGGCTGTTCCGGGTTTCACTTCTCCCTGAAAAAGAAGTATGCCAGTACCGAATAGTACTGCTGCAGAGCCGGTTCGGGCAAGTGCTTCATGCTCAGCAACAAACTTCCAACGGTTACGGGCAGCATCGTAAATCAGCATTTTCTGATTGAAACCATACCGTTCAATCGGTTTTGAGAAGTAATGCGACAACAACGACCAACGCTCCACTCCTTTGAAGAACGATGTACGCCGGAGTTCCTTCCTCTTCACATCGGCATTGAAACCTCCTGAAATCGCTATACGCGTATCATCAAGGGCAACAGCAGCACCAGCTCCCAACGAAATAATATTTCCTTTTTTATCTACCGGAGGCAGTACCGACGACCATTCTGCAGTAACCGGATCGAAACGAAGTCCATCGACCGACACGACAGGTTCTACATCCTTATAGCCTGGCGCATAACCGCCCCACAGGAAAAGACACTGCTTTCCCTGCTGTCGGGCCACGGCCATCACAGCTTCGGCACGCGGTGGCCCGGGAAAATCGACCATGCGCTGCCAGCCGGCATCTGTATCATCCAACTTGAGCAGATAAACTGTGTTCACAGCTTTTCCGTCAGTAATTCCGCCAACCAGATAAAGACGTTGATCGATGAGTGCACCTGCCATTCTTTCCAACCCTACCGGCAAATCGGGCAAGGCTTCAACCACCGGCAGTCCTTCATCAAAAAACTGGTATAGATCCACCGCCCGGCTGCTACCCTTTGCATTGGTACCACCGGCATAGATAAAACCTCCAGGTACAGCGACAGCAACACCATGAGCCAGCGGTTCGCGAAGTGCACCTGCCACCGACCATCGATGTCCGTTCCATTTCAAAACCTGAGACTTAAAACTGCCAGCAACAGGATCAAGACCGCCTGCTACATAAACCATGGTGTCGGTTTGTACCACAACTGCACCAGTAACACCCTGCTCCGTAGGCTCTGGCAAGCGTTTTAGTTTGGGACGGGCAGCAAGTTCACAACTAAGCACCAGGCCCAGCACTATCAACCATGTACTATATTTTATGGACATACATTCAACTTTTAGAACACAAATGTACAAAAAAACCGGTCGAAGTAGTATCCGGCCGGCTCTTTTGCATCATAAATACCCCTTAATCGTGCTCCACCCAAATCAACTCATCGGTGTCGAACCCGATTTCACGGGCAATGCGAACATATTCTTCCTTCACCTCATTGGGAATGGTCTTCGTGCGCGCCAGTATCCACATATAATCGAGACTACTTCCTGCAATCAGCGCATAGGTGTAGTCCGGATCCAAAGCCACTACATTGTATCCTCCATAAAAAGGACCAAAAAACGACACTTTTAGGCGTGCTTCGGTTGGCTCGCCTACAAATTTAGCTCTGCCCTGCGCTTCTTTCCATACACCCTTCACGTAGTTGAATCCCCGGTTCACCACCTTCACCGAACCATCATCGTTACGTGAATAAGTAGCTGTGGTATTATTCAGATTGCGCTCGAAACGGTAATCGAAACGGGCAATTTCGTACCATGTACCCAGGTAACGGTCGAGATCAAACGGTTTCACTGCTACTGCTCCTTCGGGCAGCGGATACGACTTACATCCTGAAAACAGAAGAATCAAGCTTATGGCCATAACGAAATGTTTAAACAGGTTCATAGTGTACTATTTATATTAAATGTATAAGATGCTTTGAATCGAATTCATGGCACAAACAGCTGGTGTCAGTGTAAGTTACCGCTAATTGTCGAAATTGCTTTTTAACTGAACAACTTCTCAATTTGCTCTTTATAACGTTCTTCAATCACATTTCGTTTAATTTTCAGGGTAGGCGAAAGCATACCATTGGGCTGCGTCCACTCATCGGGCAATAAAATCCAGCGTTTCACCTGTTCAAAATCTCCGAAATTGTGATTGTATTTTTTAACTTCCTCGCCATAGCGTTTTAACACCACCGGATGCTGAATCAACTCCTCGTTGGTGGTGGCGTCGTTGATATGATGCTGTTTAGCCCAGGATTTGAGATATACAAAATCGGGAGTTATCAGTGCCGCGGCGAATTTCTTGTTTTCCCCCACCACAATCATCTGATCAATGAGTGGCGATTCGGTAAACTTCGACTCGATGGCCTGCGGATTCACATATTTCCCAAAAGAAGTTTTGAAGATGCTTTTCAACCGACCTGTTATAATCAATTGACCATGATCGGTGAATTTTCCGGTGTCGCCGGTATGGAACCATCCCTCATCGTCGATAACCTGTTTGGTAAGTTCAGGATCGCGGTAATAGCCCAGCATCACATTATGTCCCCGGCAGAGAATCTCATCTCGCTCACCAAGTTTCACCTCTACACCCGGCAGTGGCAAACCCACCGTGCCAAATTTGCGTCCATGCTTCCCGCGCTGACTCACAGCAATAACCGGTGAAGTCTCGCTGAGACCATAGCCTTCGAACACCGGCATTCCAATCGCCGAGAAGAACGAGGCCATATGCGGTTGAATGGCCGAACCTCCTGAAACCACAATATCGAAATTACCGCCGATAGCTGCACGCCATTTGGAGAAAATCAGCTTATCGGCCAGTTTCAACTGCCACTTCATCCATCCACTCATACCATCGAGCTGATAACGGGAAGCCAGGTTAAAGGCCCAGTAGTAAATGGTTCGTTGTATAAACGAAAGTTTTTTACCGGCCAGGAACAATTTGTCGTAAATTTTCTCCAGCAACCGAGGCACAGCCGACATCATAGTCGGGTTTACTTCCTTGATATTATCGGCAATGGTAGCCAGACTTTCGGCATAATACACCGACATGCCCAGGTACTGATAGAGATACACCAGCATGCGTTCGTAGGCATGACAGAGCGGAAGAAAACTCAGCGCTGTTTTGCTCCACGACGAAGGTGTAGTTTTCAGATTTTCAATTTGATTTACAATATTGCTGTGCGAAAGCATCACTCCCTTTGGATTACCCGTGGTTCCCGACGTATAGATAATGGTAGCCATATCCTCCGTTTTAATGTTCGATTTGATTTCCGTGAGCTTTTCAGGCTGAGGATGTTCTTTCCCTACTTCAATAAGCTGATCGAGGAATTTGTATTCGCCATCCGTTTCGTCGAACACATAAATGGCCTTCAGCGTTTTCACATCCGGAAGCACTGGCTCCAGCTTGCGGCGGAGGTCCTTACCTTCGATGAAAATCATTTTCATCTCGGCATGGTTCAGGATATAACGGTAATCCTCCTGACTGATAGTAGGATAGATAGGAATAGAAATAGCACCAATCTGCATGATGGCCATGTCGAGCATGTTCCACTGCGGACGGTTACCACTCACGATACCTACGTTGTCACCCGGTTTGATGCCGAGCTGCATCATTCCATAACTCATATTATTAGTCAGTTCAACATACTCCTGTATGCTGTACTTTCTCCACTGACCACCTCTTTTGTAGGCCAGTGCTGCTTCCTGCTGCGGATACTTTTCGAGGTAGTTATCCAACAAATCAAATATACGCGTAACTTGCATGTGTATTAATTTAATAATAAAATATTTGCGATAAAACCCCCAAAAGTAGGAAAATATTTGAAGCGAAGGACTATATTGATAAAAAAAAACGCTTGCTTTGATTTTATTACTTACTTTACTACCATATACACCGCCACTACCAAAAGAAAAAAAGCATACACTTTTTTGAAAAAATCGGATGGAAGGCGAACACCGATTACCGATCCTACGAGAGCACCCGCAACTATTCCTGCTGCAATAAGAGCCGATGGAAGTAAATTCAGGTGACCTGCTTCAGCATACACCAGTACGCCCGGCAAACCTACCGGCAATTGCAATGCTGCCAGCGAAGTTGCCACCGCCATTTTCGGTGCATAGTGGAAAGCCGCTATCAACATAGGAACGATAACGATGCCTCCCCCTTTGCCGAACAAGCCGGCAAACACACCAGCTGCCATCCCCACAGCAATAAAAGCCCATACCGAATGTTTTTTGACAACAACTTCGGCATCCTTCTTTTTCTTTATTTTTTTCAGGAGAGAAGGCAGATCGAGGTAGCTTACAGCCACATAAATAAGGATGAGTGAATACAGGGTGGACAGCAATTTTTCGCTGATATTCACTGCTATTTCACCTCCGAAAAACGATCCGGCAAACAATCCCAGCGATATCCACAGCGACTCGCGGACATTCACCAGGCCTGCTTTATAATACGACCACACGCCCAGCACCCCTACCGGCAACAGCATGGCCGCCAGCGATGTAGCATTGGCATCGAGAATTTCGAGCCCGAAAAACACAATAAGCGAAGGCACCAGTACGATGCCACCGCCAATCCCAAACAAACCCGAAAGAATTCCTGCAGCGAGTCCCAGGAGAATATAACCGATTTCTGCCATGATTAGAAGTTGAAGTGCAACGCATACAGCGCAAACGACGCAAGCCAGTGACTTCCGCCATAACTCTCGTTAATTACCGGAAGTGTCGATTCAATATACCGTTTCGCAGTGGTAGTAAACAAAGTCTTAAGTCTGTGATCGGCCGGAAGGTGCGATGCAATGCCTTTCATGCACCAGGCACGGCTCAGCGACAAGCCATCGAGGTGCACAATCTGATAATCAGACCGGTCGCTTACCACGGGAGATGTCAGGAGATTCGTCAGCCCCTCTTCGGTAAAGTAGGCATCGATCCATCGCACAAATTCATCCTGAAGAAGAATGCGGCGCATCAGGTCGGCCGCCAGAAGCGAAGGACTGAAAAAATCGGACGCATCGGGTTCAAGATGCGAGGGCATCGCTTTATTCCCCAGATAAAACTGAATGGCCTTATTCACAAGCTGATTTTCGAAGGTTTTATTGCCGGTAGCCCGCGCCCAATCGAGAGCAAAGGCCAGTCCGAAGGCCGTGTTGGGATGCACCCCGGTGCGGTTGGCATAGGTTTGCTTCGGCAGATAGTCCTGCCACAGCTCAACAATCTTTTGCGTAAGCGGTTGCATCGCTTCGTGCCATTCCTCAGCCATCGGATGATCCCATTTCATAAGTTCTTCATCAAGTTTGAGCAACCAGGCCCAGCCATAGGTTCGTTCGAACGTGCGCGACCCGGTATAAGCCGAAAAGTAAGCAGCTTCACCCATCATGTTTTCTTCCGTGAAGGTGTTTCTCAGCAAGGTCTCAATACTGTCTTTGTTTTCAATTTCAGGAAACAGCTTCAGCACTTTCACCAGCATCCAGTGGCCATGCACACTACTGTGCCAGTCGAGGCAACCATAAAAAGCGGGATGCAGCTCCGAAGGCATCATCCGGTGATCGTCGGGCCCGTCGGACATGTGCGAGGTCTTATTGGGCCACTCCTGTTCAATGCAGTGCAAAGGCATCTGCGAAAGTTTGTAAGCCTGCTGTTCGGTGAGTTGTGCCGGGAGGGCGAAGGCGACACCAAGGAGGAGAAGGAGGAAAATGTGTTTAAGCATATTGATTAGTAATTTAATTTATTTAGCAGTTCGTCTTTTAATGAATCCATGCGCGAGAAAGCAAACCATTTTTTACCTAAGTCTTTGAGTGAAGCACCTATGTGGTAAAGTTCCCGGCAGTCGATAACGAGGAATCGGTCGTGGCTACCAGGCAATATTTTGAGCTCAATGGCAGGGTATTGGGCATTATGCTTGTTGAGGTCGAGTTGCAGTTGTGGGTTTATCTTTTGCGTATATATGGTGGCTTTTACGTGGGGGTTACGTTTAGCAAGCATAGCAAACACTGTTTCGTCCACATAATTATCAATCAGCACGATGGAGCTGTTGGCTTGCTTGAGCAATCCGGATACAAAAACGTATGCATCAAATATTTGTCCTTCGAAAAATATCCCTTTTTCGGGTTCGGGGTTTTTACTTTCAAGGGCTTTGAAAATCTGTTCAAATTTTTGGTCGGCGTCCAATTGTTTAAGTTCTATCTTATCTAATCGTTGAATAACCAACGCATTATTCATGAGCACTTTACGCATTTCTACAAATGCATCCATTATTTGAATACTAACTTTTACAGCTGTTTCGCTTCGCAGCACAGCAGAAAGCATAGCCACGCCTTGCTCAGTGAAAACATAAGGGAGTTTTCTACGTCCACCATGTCCGAAACTTGAAGTGCCAAATTGGTACTTCAAGTTTGGATTATCACTTTGAGTATCAGATTTTGAATTTTGATATGCATCAATTTCTATAACGCCTGATTGGTTCCTCAAAAATTTCCATTCATTTTCTGTTAGTTGAAACATAAATTTTTCGGGAAATCGGTCTTCGTTTCTTTTGACGTTTCTATTGATTTGCTTTGTTTCAACATGATACAATTCTGCCAAATGGCTATCTAACATTACCTGTACACCACGTATTGTGAAAATCTGATTTTCAATTTTGTAATTTGATATCGCATTTTGCGACATTAAGGTTGAATTTTCGGTTACCATAGGAGTTTCATTTGTTTTGAATGGTTTTCTACTTTAGCTTCGACTTCGATGAGCTGCCGCAACAGTAATGGCATCTTTTCTTATAATATACCAGCCGACCGTAATGCTTTTAATTGTTCAATTAATGCATTATTTCGTAAAAAATCATTTCGTTTCATAGTATGTTAAATTATAGCCACAAAGTTAGCATTATACTTTATAATTGTATCGTTGCATTGGTAATAATTTTATTCCTATACCTGAAGTTTGAACCGGTTAAGCTCTTACGTCTGTTTTATCCTGCAAAACTGCCGGATAGGCCGGCACACGCCGAACAATTAGTTTTGCTTTCGAGTGCTGAGGATTAGTTAGCCTTGCAAATATCATCATACCTTTCCGGCACATGCCTTTACAAGCAGGCACAGAGTATGTTAAAATCAGAGAATTTTTGAAATATTTGCTCATAATTTAATAATTATTTATACATTTGCATAATCGAGTAGGTAGGGGGATTACTCCCCCGCCCTCTCACACCACCGTGCATGCTTTCGCACACGGCGGTTTCTTTTAACTGTTTAACTTCACGTAATTTGATGTTAGATTGTATAAGCCTATCT
>JAVFAG010000012.1:0-50198 GCA_034002585.1 Paludibacter sp. | reverse complement strand
CCGACCTTCAGCTCCCAATTCTCCCTGTGAGTATTTCCGGAGCCTTCGCTCGTATGCCACGTTCGTCGTTTGTTGTACAGCCAGGTATAATAAATGTTCATTTTCATTCTCCAATTGATGTAAAACCTTACCTTCCCGAACATCTGCATAACCTGATGGATGTTGCTCATTCTGTCATTCATACGGGTATGAATTCAAAATGTACAGACAGTAATATTGTAAAGTGTTGATATATAAAGAATAACGCAAAAAGATAAATAAAACAATTTGTACAGGAACTTGAATCTGCTTTAGTTTAACTTTAACTTCGTGCCGGAAAAGTCCGATCTACTTGTGCCCGCCTTTAATTTAGGGTGAACACAGCTACAATAAACCCCCGTAAATGCCCTGAAACAGCCTTTTGTGGCGTGTTTGGAGTATTGTTTAGTGATGATTTGAAAGGCTTTTAAATGCCGTTTGAGAGGCTATTAAATAGGGCCGTCAGCCAGTAAGTGGTTGGCGGCTTTTTTTTGCACAATTGCACCAAAATACGCATTGGGTGTACAAATGGGGTTACAAATGGGGTTACAAAAACAAGTAAAAAGCATCGAAAATACACCCCTTTAATGTCCTAATTTAGTTAAAAAACGGGCTTTTTAGCGAGAATCTACCCACGTAATGACCAAATAAAGCAAGAAAAAACAGCAGTAAATGACTGAAATATAGTCAAATAAAGCTGTTTTAACTAATAAAAGTGCTTGTCTGCCGGTATAACAGAGAAAAAAGTAAATTATTCGAGCCTTACAACGCCTATAACTATTGCAATGGCCCTTATTCGTGCAATGGGCAGCTCAAAAGGCTCGTATTCGGGGTTTTCGCTTACAATTTTTACTTTATCCGGATCCCCGGCTTTGTGTATCCGCTTTACCAGAACCCCCTGATCAGTATCTATAACATAAACTTTGTTCCACTGAAAAAAAATATCAGAAAGTGGGAGTCTTTTGCACGCAACTATATCGCCTGAGTTGTACTTCGGCATCATGGATCCACCTTTAACCGGGATCATAAATTCAGCGTCCTTAAAAATAGGTATTATATATCGTTCACACTCATATTCAAGTATACTTACCTCCCCATTGGAAATACCAGCAAAGGCCGATACCGGTATAAGTGGTATTCCCACGCCTGAACCTGAAGGAGCCTTAACAACGCTACCGTTATCAGAACGAAGCATAGAACCGGTGCCGGTTAACAGCCACTCCGGGTTAATTTCATCATAAACATGTAAGATATTTTCTACGCGATCAACGCCTATGGTTTTTTCGGCTTTCAATTGGCTTGCAAAAGAGCCATTAGAGAACCCAGCACTCTTCTCAAAAGACCTTATACTAATCCCTTTAAAATCAATATATTCTTTAATTCTATGTAGAGTATTTGCACCCACAATGAAATATTATTAGAAAATATCTTACGCAAAACTTGCAAATGTAGAATATATCTTATACATTTGCACTCAATATTAATATTCACACAGACGCCAAAGGTACAACAATATTTAAATAACAATATGAAAACAGAAAAATTTAACATGAAAATGCCTCCCGTGCTACCGCACGGCTGGAAAAAAAGTGTTGCTGCCACGCTCGGCATTCATATCAACACGATCACTAACAGCCTAAAACGCGGGGAAGGTGAGATGTACAACCGGATATTGAAAACGGCACTTGAGAAATACGGAATACCAACTAAAAAATAACAGATCATGAAAACAACACACACACCTGGTCCGTGGAAGACTAATTACAGCGAAAGATACCCTGAATACGATTTCGTTACGGGTAAAAACGGTGAAATAATATGTCAATTTTTCAGCAAATCCGAAGAGGACTATTCAAATAAAGAGGCCAACGCAAAACTGATCGCGGCGGCTCCGGAATTACTGGAAGCATTGCGAGAATTACACGATTTACTTGAAGAAAACTTACCAACTTGGTATTTGGGGCTGCATCATATTAAAGCAAATATAGCAATCAAAAAAGCAACAGGAACAGAATGAAAACAACACAAAGCGTATTTATGCAGATGCATACCGGAGCCAGAACCGGTGAAGGGTCATTTAACGTAGGACTGCAGCAGCTATTTTATTTAGCAGATAACTGCAACCGCCGGAAGCTGGTTTCAGCATTCCCTGAGTTTTTTGGTGAGGAGTTACCCGAATTTGGAATTACTAACAATACATACAATGAAAGAAAAAACTAAGGATCGCATTTGCGGCATGTTCTCGGCACGGGCCGAAAATAGATTTTACATAGCTGTCGGAATTTATATAGCGGCTTTCTTCATAGTACAGGCGGCTCGCTTTATCATTCAAAACGTATAAATACCCCCCCCCAGAGAGATGGGCGGCGTGAGTTGAGGTTTCGGGATCCATGAGTATGCGGAAATGGATCGATAGACTTAACAGGGCTCTTAACCCGGTTACTTGAAGACGATAAGGCATACCACAACACCGCCCGATCATCTTCCCGAAGTCGGGAAAATGATATACGCAAAAACAAGTGGCAGCCGGGAAAGACCGGCACCCCGGAGGAGCTTGATCGCTTTCCGGGGAACGAATAAAAAACAAAGTATAACTCGATATGGAATACTACAATAATACGCTCGCTGTTGAGGCCTCGTGGCTTATGGATGAAGGTATTGTAACTAAAGAAAACTTTAAGTTACTTGCTCACCGTAAGCACTTCAATGTTGTTCGCCGTGGATGCCGTAATACTCCGGCGCTGGTTGCTTACGATAGCATGCCTGAGCGGTTCAAGAGAATGATTGTTGATAAGATTGGCCGGGATCCTTACCAGGTGGCGAAATATAACCAGCTGGAGGAGTGTATTGAGGCTAACATTCAGACAAGTGTGTTTTTTGAAACTTACGCAATCGACGAAAGCCGCCATTTGCCTAAGGAAAAACAGCGCGAGTATTATGCTAACGCTATTGTGCTGGATGCTATCCACACTTTAATAAATAAGAAAAAAGCGAAACGTCGCTCGATGGGTGGTAAGGCTTCGAGGGCATGGGAACAGCTAAGCGAGGCGGTACAGGAACTGGACAAAACAAAATATCCTCACGCGCTACCGGAAAACCCGCGCCGATTGGAAGACCGGTATAAGAAGTACAGGAGTGAAGGGCTTGAGAGCCTTATTCATAAGAACTACAAGAATAAAAACGCCGCGAAGGTGGACGACGACGTTAAAGAAAGCGTTTTGGCCGAGCTGCTGGATGATCCGCGTAACTTTGACAATGCCCAGGTTATGCGATTGTATAATACCATGGCCCAGATGGCTGGTTGGAAGAATATCACTCAGGCGACCGTTGGCGTATGGCGCGACAGACTTGATACTAAAATATATGCCGGCCGACGTGGCTACGTTGCTTTTTCAAATAAGAAGTCGATGCAGGTTAAACGATCGGCGCCAACCTGCCCGCTTTACTTTTGGACTCTTGACGGCTGGGATGTTGAGCTGTTGTTTCAAAAAACTGAGGCCAATAAAAAAACCGGTTATTCGAACACTACTTATCACCACCGGCCAACGGTTATTATCGTATTGGACGCTTACAATAAATATCCGGTTGGCTACGCCATTGGGTTGAATGAAAGCCCGGAACTTATAAAGGCGGCCCTTAGAAACGCCGCTAAGCATACCGCTGAACTATTTGGTGCCATGTACAGAACCCACCAGATACAGAGCGACAGGTACGCAATATCGCACCTTACCCCGTATTATGAAATAATGGCTAAACATAGCACGCCCGCCCGGGCCAAAAACGCTAAAGCTAAAATTATAGAGCCCTATTTCAATAGCCTTAACAAGAAATACTGCCAGATGCAGACCAACTGGTCGGGTTTCGGTATTCAGTCGAAAAAAGAATCGCAGCCAAACGTGGAGTTTTTGAATAAGCATAAGTCGAGCTTCCCGGACTTCGACGGAGTATGTGAGCAGGTTGTAAAAATGATTGAGGCCGAACGTGCCGAAAAGCTTGAGCAATACCTTCAACAGTGGGGTAAGATGCCGGCAGCCGATAAAATTGAGTTTAAGCGGGAAAACTTCCTGTTGGCCTTTGGCCAGCGCACCGACCGCCGGAACATGCTACAGGATAACGGCATGAAGGTTACCATTGAAGGTATTAAACGCGACTACGACTGCTTTGACTTATCATTCCGGGATCACTACTCAACACACTGGGAAATCCGCTACGATCCGGAGGACTTAACCACGGTTTTGGCGGTTAACGAAGACGAAACCCTCCGCTACATTCTCGAAGAAAAATATGTACAGCCAATGGCCCTAAAAGACCGGAAGCCCGGCGATAGTGGAGCTCTACAAAGGGTTAATGATTTTAAGGAGCTGCAAAAGGAACAGATAGAGACATTCAGGGCTAAGAATATCGAAAACCTGAGCAAGGTAATGCCCATCCTCCTCCAAAATGAAACACTCAGCAAGCTGATGCTAACAGACTCGAACGGGCAGCATAAGGACAGGCGTAATGACCAGCGCCGGGCAAAGCAGCCAGGAGCGGTTAAGCCCAATTTCAAAAAAGCGGCTGAGGACGTAATAGAGAATGAGGAAACTAACTTCTTTGAAATGTATTAAGCACTGATTAAACGGCAAATAATATTCAATTAATAACCAATTAAAGACCAGCACACACGTATGAACAAGATTAAAAAAGAACAGATTGTTAACCTGCTATTTGAGTATTGCGACAGGTATGAAAGTCAGAAAAAAGCGGCTCTCAGTTTAAAGGACGTATCGGCATCGACGGTTAACCAGATGCTGAACCGTAACTGGGAGCTGATATCTGATCAGATGTGGAGAAATGTCGCCGCTCAGATAGGTTACAGGGAAAACCCGTGGGAGCTTGTTGAAACGCACGATCACCGTATAATGAAAAGCGTGCTTAGAGATGCAAAAGCGAACGCGTTGGTGATGGCAATTTGTGGATCGGCGGGTACGGGCAAAAGTTTCACCATAAAACATTTTCAGGCTTCGGAAAAAAACGTTTTCGCTCTTTATTGTAATGAGTTCTGGAATAAGAAAAATTTCATGTCGGAGATTTTAATGAGTATGGGCCGGGATTATAAGGGCCTAACTGTGGGCGAAATGATGCACGAAGTGGTGCACGGACTGAAAACAGCCGAAAACCCAATTTTGATTTTCGACGAGGCCGACAAGCTGAGCGACGCGGTACTGTATAACTTCATTTCGCTGTATAATCAGGTGGAGGATGAATGCGGAATCATACTATGTGCTACCAACCACCTGGAGAAAAGCCTCCGGAGGGGCGTGGCCCTCAATAAAAAGGGCTACAACGAAATTTGGAGCCGTATAGGACGCAAATGTATCATGCTTAAAGGGGTTAGCTCATCCGACATCGTTTCGGTGTGTGAGGCCAACGGCGTGACTTCACAAAAGGACATTCAGGAAGTAATAAAAGACTCGGAGGGCGACCTCCGGAGAGTGAAGCGTAAGATACACGCTATTAAGAGAAGAGACAGCGCTGAAATAGGTGAGGTAAAGGTCATCGAAGGTTGATCGTATGGCATTGAAACGGGCGCTATCGGTAAACGATATCCGAAAATTTAAGCCACATAGTTTGCCCTTTGAGGGCGAGTGGCTCGAAAGTATAGGGTGTCCGGAGCTGACTGGAACGTGGATAGTGTGGGGAAACTCAACAAACGGAAAAACCCGCTATTCGCTGCAACTTGCGAAATACCTGGCTACATTTTGCCGGGTTGCTTATAACACGCTCGAGGAGGGGCTTAGTAAAAGTATTAAAGACGCTGTGCTCGATGTGGGAATGGATGACGTAAGTGGCAGGTTCTGCCTGCTGGATAAGGAGCCAATCCCGGAATTGATACAGCGCCTACGAAAAAAGCAAAGCCCCGATGTAGTATTCATCGACTCGCTTCAGTACACCGGTTTAAGTTATTCCGATTATAAAAAGCTGAGGGATGAATTTAGAAACAAGCTCTTTATTTTCATAAGTCACGCTGATGGATCGGAACCGAAAGGAAATGTGGCGAAAAGTATCAGATACGATGCATTCGTAAAAATCAGGGTCGAGGGCTACAAAGCATTTTTTCAGAGCCGTTTCGGCGGTGGTCGGGAATTCGTAATATGGAAAAAGGGAGCTTCGGAATATTGGGAGTATAAATGACAAACCAACACACACTAATATGGCAACACTAACATTTATTGAAAAACAGAAGAACGCTTTGATTAAGAAGTTTCATGTGCTTCTTGGACAGGCTAACATCGACAACGATCATAAGCTAGACCTGTTGTCGGCCTATGGAGTTGAGAGCTCGAAGCAGCTGAACGTGTATGAACTTACTGAGTTATGTGGAAAGCTCGACAAAATCGTTAATCCGGAAGTAATTGAGCTGGACAAACTACGCAAACGGCTTATTGCCTCAATTGCCGGTTACAGACAGTCGATGGGTGCCCCTACTAACATTGAAGAGATTAAGGCCATCGCCTGCAGGGCGGCCGAGGTTAAGAACTTCAACCGGATAAGTGAACAGCGCCTTCGCTCGCTTTACAACGCATTTAACAAGATGCGTAAAGACCTACAGAACGTAAGGGAGCTCACAGAGGATAAGATTAAGGAACTTCAAATACTGAACTGATATGGCCGAAAAGAGAATGTATGTCAGGTCGATTGGCACCGTGGAGCAGTCCGACCGGGAAAGAAGGCGTAAGGAAATTGAACTCAATAAGGAGCTTGAAAGGAGGCTCGAGGAAATTGAGGATTGGCTAATGGATACTCCCTTCAACCATCCCGATTTTCAAACTAAAGTAGAAGAACGAAATAACCTTTTAATACGAATTAAATGAAGAACATTATTGATGCAAAGCCGGGTTCCTATTTCCGGATCGAGGAGCGGATATACAAAAGCATTGAGAAACCGGATAACAGCTGCGTGGGCTGTTGCTTTTTCGGGAACATGGTTCCCTGTACCGCACCAGTTGTACGCTGTGATAACCGAATTTTCAGCGATGTGACCTTTGACCCGGAAACACCCCAGCTTTTGGATGAGCCTAAAAAGAACCTTAACACAGGAATTTTAGTAATGACGGTTTTGTTTTGGACAGCGATTTATTTCTTTGTGAAATCCATAATTTAAAATTTGATTATATGATGCAGAAAATTGATTTAAACAGCCTTAGCGCCGACGATCGCAAGGCACTGATGGAAGAACTGGCAGCCGAGCAGAAAATGGCCGAGCAGCTGGAAAAAAGCAAGCGCGAGGGTTACAAAAAACTGGTTGATGAAATGGTTCGTGAATCGTTTGAGCCGCTGGTTACGCTTTCGCAAACCATTAAGGATGCAAAAGACCTGGTGTTCTCGAACTTTGAAACGGTGATTGCCCTGAAGGCTGAGCTGTATGGCGTAAAAGACTCGCAGCAGAGCCACACATTCACCAGTGAAGACGGAACCATATCTATCAAGATGGGTAACCGCGTTGTAGAGAATTTCGACGATACGCTTTCGGCTGGTATCGAAAAAGTAAGAAACTACCTTAGCACGCTGGCCAAGGATACCGAGTCGGCGGCGCTGGTGGAAACCATTATGGACTTGCTGAAAAAGGATGCTAAGGGCAACCTTAAAGCATCGCGGGTTTTGGAGCTCGAGAAGCTTGCCGGCCGTGTTCAAAACGAGGAGTTCTCGGACGGGATCCGGATTATTCGCGAAAGTTACCGGCCGCTTAAGAGCTGCCATTTTATTGAGGTGAGATTTAAAGACGATAAAGGGCGTGAGCAAACGCTTCCGCTTTCAATTTCGGCATTTGATTAACAATTTAAAACAACACATGTTATGAAGAGTATTTTTTTAGTAGACGTAAAGTATGATAACTTTGGAGATGAAGGAAATTTGCGAGTTGTAAGCGAAACACACATGGTAGATGCTATTAGCCATACCGAGGCCGAGGCCCGTATTGTTGAGGAAATGAGGGCTTTTATCAATGGCGAATTTCAAGTAGTGAGTATTAAAAGGGCCAGAATAAGCGAAATATTCACCAATGATATTGGCGGCAGGTGGTACCGCTGTAAAGTGATTTTTATAGAGCTGGATGAGGAAAAGGGAGTTCAAAAGAAGATCCCGGCAACAATGATGGTACAGGCGGTGGATATTGAGGACTCAATTCAGATTTTAATTGAGGCTATGAAGGGAACTATGGCCGACTGGGAACTTGCCCAGGTTACTGAAACAAAAATTCATGAATTCTTTAAATACGATCCCGATGGAACTGATAGTATTTAATAAGCTGAACTGCAATGTTAACTCCCGCACGCCTAAGACCGCAAAAATTCGCGTATCGAAGCAGCTGGGCATTGTTTACATTAACTCTAAGTCGCTGGAAATAATGAAACTTAAAGTTGACGACTTCATAGAGTTTTTATTCTCACCTGAAAAACCCGTAACCTGGTACATACGCAAAACCGGAAGGGAAACAGGACTTCGAATATCTAAAAACGGGGGATCGGGCAAGGTAGCTAACCGTAAGATTTCGGATGCTATTCTTTTCTCGTATAGCCAGGACTCCGATAACCCATGCTTCCCCCTATCGAGCGCCCCAACGACATTTGACGACTCAAATACGGAGGCGTGGTGTATCGTGAACAGGTTAATGAAAGATGCGAGGTAGAGCAGCTGTATATCCGGACGAACGCCAGTCGGCAAAGGAGGCGGAGGCATTTTTTGCCGCGCTGGTGGTCCCGGATAACTGGAAATGCGGGGGAAAGCATGACTTAATAGAGCTTACACCTGAGGGTAAAGAGTGGACAGTTAGCAGGGGCCTTGTTTTCCGGGATATAAAAACATCGGGTTTCGGAATTAAAGACTATAAAATCGTAATTATTTCGGCATCGGGCAAAGGAGCCATTTGCGAAAAAACGATAGACGAGGAGCGAAAGCCATACTACAAGTGTGTATTAATGAACAAAACGGTTCAGGAGATTAACAAGTACATTGAGCAACATTATTTTTAGTTTATGAAAAAAAAGATATTAGCGATTGATTTCGACGGTACAATAGTGGAGGACCGCTATCCTGAAATTGGCCCCCTTCGCCCGGGTGCGAGAGAAGTAATAAACAGGCTGCATCGCTCCGGACGATTTAAAATTATTATTTGGACGTGCAGAACCGATGAACACGCAATTGAGGCGCGTCGGTGTCTTACGCGTAATATGATCTTCTTTGACCACTTTAACAAGTCATGCCCGCAGAACGTTGCCGAATACGGTGGCGTTGATACCCGAAAGATTTACGCTGATATGTACATAGACGATAAAGGTCTCCACGAATTGCCATCCTGGTACGAAATTGAGCAACTGATTGAACAACGCTTTAAATGAACACACATGAAACCACGGTCGAGAAATATGCTGTTACGTGCCCGCATGGTGCAGGACATGACAGCGAAGCACTACGAAGCCGGCCGGCAGGATCGGTGCAAACGTTGGGTGTACATGCACATCGTATCGAAAGCGCTGCCGATGTCGGAGCGCACGTTTTTCCGTTACCTGGCTATGGATATAAGCGGTTTGGAGGAGCCGGCACAGCGGCAGGAAGATAAAAGACAACTAAAACTATTTTGAGATAAACACAAAAAATTGATATTTATGGTATATAGAATCACGGTTGCCTTTAACCTAAAAAAAGGCAAAGATGAATACAGATATACTGCTACGGGGTTGTACTTTCAGTGTGAAGAGATAAAGCCGCTTAGCAAAAAAGAGCTTACAGAGCTTGCAAAAACGAAGGCGCTGGATTTGGCTATTAAGAATTACCCAAAACACAGGTTGACCTCTGAAATGAAGGTGACAGTTAAGCAGATGCATGTTAATTTTATTTTGTGAGCTAACAGTGGAATACCGGCCGTGAAATTGCCGGTATGGAATGTTAGCGACGAATTTTTAATAAAATGAGAGTATGAATTGGGAATACAGAAGATTAGAGGGCAGACTCATACAGGTGCTTTATTTGCGCCAGGAAACAGTTGAGCTGTTACAGGGGCTAATTAAGCCATCGCTGCCAAAACTCACAAAGGAGTTTGAAAAATTAAAGGGCATGCACGAGGCGGGCGACATAACTGAAAAGCAGTTAGATAGAATGGTTAAACTTGATCAGGATATTGATGATATTACGGCATTTTTAAAACAATAGGAAGTTATGAAAAAACTAAATTTTACGGCAATAACCTTTACGGTTTTACTGACTTTTTTAGCGTTAACGCTACCATCCTGCACCGACGCAGGAACCCTAATAAGGGTCGACAACGGTAATAATGGAAATATCGAGGTGTACCGCTATTTTTTTGATGATGGAGAGTATGTTTATGTGGCTCGTTTTAAGGACTCGCCAAACGTGGTAAGTACCACGTGGAGTGAGTACAATCCCGCCTTAAAAATGTTTATTACGAAGGGCAATGTAGCCTTATTTGAAAACGATAGCACTGAAAATTAAATAGTATGTTACAATTCGAGAAGATACCAAGCCTGCCAAGATCTGCACGCGTTACCGAGCCAAACTGTGGGTCATGCACCTATTTTCAATTATACAGGGGTGGGTTCTGCGCCTTAGCATATCCGACGATTGTCCGCACGGATATAAATAAAACGTGTGATGGACATACCGGCAATTTCGTTTTTGCTATCAATTTCCCTGAAAGCATTATAATCCATATTCGTGCGGCCATAAATGAGTACCGCAGGATTAGGCCGGAAGCCGTAGGGCTTGCGCTTACCGTAAAAATTTCCCCTTTTTATATTGATGAAATTAAGGAGGAGATTAACAAAATGTCAACGTCGCTTAATCCCCATTCACAACACATAACCATTTTTGGAAATTACCTTCTTTTTGATGAGAATGTACCAGAAAATAAAATAATTATTGCTCACAGATTAATCACAATTAAATAACTTATGACTACACTCATTATCCTACTTACAGCCGTTGTGCTGTTTTTCTCGTACACAATTTGGGCGCTCAAAAAAATCGGTTTTATCCCGAACTCCTGGTCGGATGGTTTTTTTGAGCTGAAAGAAAAGGGCTGGACATGGCAGCTTTTCATGGTACTAATGGGGATTCTATTCTTTGGGCTTACACTGGAGCTACTGGAGGGCTATTTCTTCCAGTTCCTGGGCTTCCTGGTTTCTATTTCCGTTGCATTTGTAGGAGCCGCAGCAAGGTTTCGCCACGGTACGGATCTGGAGTCTCGCGTGCATTACGGATTTGCTTACCTGGCTGCCGGTGCATCACTGGCACTTATTATATTATCGGCAATCTATATAAGCTGGATTGCAGCCGTTTTTGCGACTGTTACTGCCCTTATATGCCTGCTGTGGTACAAATACCGGCGCAACCATAAAACAAAGGTTTTTTGGGCCGAATACGCCTGTTTTGGGTGGACGTTTATGCTGTTAGTATATCTGGCATTGCAAAAGGCCGGTATTTAAACAGAAGTAAAGTACTTACAGATATTCAACTTAACGCTGTTTCTAAAATACCGGATACTCAAAAGTGCTTTATAACATAAAAAGAGCACGCTCTAATTAGTTTGAACCCTTTATTTTTGTGGTACTAATTTTTAAAATTCAATACTTATGAGAACATTTATTTCGATTGCGCTGATGTTTTTGGTAGTTAGTATTCCATTGTCTGGCTTTGCCCAAACGGATACTATCTGTGGAGTTATCCCTTTTAAGGGTGGTAAGGTATGTTATGAAAATGTGGTTCCGGCAAAAGACCTGACTGCAGATGTATTGTATAACAACGCGAAAGTTTGGATTGCGAATAATTTTGGTAGCGCTAAAGCGGTTATTCAAACGGATGTTCCCAATAGCTCACTTGTGATGAAGGGGGTAATTCAGGAGGATGCGTATGTGAAATATGATTTTACGTTGACCCTTCAATTTAGGGACGCCCGGTATAAATATACGCTTACTGATTTGGTGTACAATTTTTCGACAATTAAAACGCCCGTAGAGGAGCAGCCATTTATGAATACTTGTCCTGTTAAAACGGTGCTCGAGTTTGATGTTTTTTTTAAGACGTTTTTAAAGCGGGTTGAGAGCGGTATTATAACGGATAATAACTGGTAGGGGTAGCGCTAAAATAAATGTGCCAATAGTGAGGGGGTAACCTTCATTATTGGCACATTTATTTTGGTTTAAATACGGTTTAAATCGGTATTTAATTGTAAGTAAATCGGACAGCATTTTGGCCCGATACATGATTTATGGATCACGTGTTTTGTAATGATTCATCAGATATTGGTTCGTTGGTCTCACTGAGTTTTTCAACAACCAATACTTTCACGTCCTCCGGAAGCTGGTCTATTAAACCAGCCTCCTTTTTGCTTCTTTCGGCCAAAGCCTGAATAAATATATCTTCCATATTATACCTCCGTTAATGCGATTGATGCTACTCCGTTAGTTGATGTTATTCTCCACCTGTACACCTTACTGTTTGCCGTGTCTGCGATTACAAACCGGCTATCGTAGTGTGTCAGTGTCATGCTGCGACAGATTGATTCTTTGTTGTATGCGTATGTGAACATCACAAGGTCGCCGCTTGCAAGGTTCGGGTGAGTGAAGCTCAAACCATTACCCGCGATTACGGCTGTGGCAGTGGAAAGCTCCACATCAGCACCATTTACCCGTTTTACAATTCGTTCCAGTGAGCTGATTGGGTAGTCGGTTAACTGTACCGCTATGTTACTTGCGTAAACCCCTGCATCAGCAATTATCGGCTCAAAATAGGCTGTTCCGTTTGAGTTACTGTTGAGCAAACCTGCGTGAGCTATTGGGGTGATTACGGGTGTGGCGAGGGTGTAGTGGATGTTGCTACCAAGTTCGGTGAATGTGCTTGTTGCTGCGATTGCTTCAACCGTTGTTACCTCTTTTAACGATAGTGATGTAATATCAGCGACACCTGCACCACGATTTGATATGTATATGTTACTGTAATCTGGTTTAACATATAACGTACCGTTAAATCCTACTAAAAGAGTTTGAAGTACGCCGCCGGTTGAATATACACCGAACGTTTCCGCTGTTGATGTACCTGATATTGATAACTTATACCATTTACCTGCTATTACACCATTGAATTGTAGCCCGCCATTTCCAGTTGTTGTAAAAGTGTCTGAATCATTAACAACCGTATTTTCACGAACTTGATACCCTGTTAAGAAATTAATTGGCTGTGTAATCTTTTCAGTCAACGTTCCAACCCCAACACGTTTAACCAGCTCATAACCGTTCGCTCCTTTGCGGATTTCGTCTTTGATTAAAGCGTTGCTGCGAAGTTCGGTAGTGGTAAGGTAGAGTGATGATTGGCGGAAGGGTTCGTAATTTGTTGCTAATGTACCCCTTCCAATCTGATATGTATTTATTATATTTTCAACTTGTTCTGCCGTTCCCGGAAAACAGGTTCTGACGAATGCACAATTTACAGGTGTGGTAAATGTATTTTTTCCGCCACCACTTTGACCCGGTTCAGAGCCAATGAAAAATTTATTTTTATCATAAAAAATAACGTGAAGTGCCGGCACTCTCGCCCCACCATCATAATAGGTAGTATTCTGCACTACTGGAATGTAAGTAGATATTCTTCTATATGAGGAAGAACCTAAAACACCACCATCAGCTCCATAATAGCCTGATGAAATTGAGTGTATTGATTTATCGAAAATGTTTTTACCAACACACCTTACCCGTCCCGTTCCAAAAACATTGTCAGTTCCTTCAAAATAGTTGGCGAATAACGCATCGCAAACTTCTTTGGTTGGCTCGTTACCAGCTCCGAAAGTTGCTGTGAGGTCAATAATACGGATGTTATCAAATGCGACGGTTTGCCCAGAAGGTACATACGTATACACTCTAAAATTAGTAAATGCTCCGGAAGCAGTGTAAATTCCGGATGTTTTTCTTAGCCCTATAACATTTGGCATACTTAAAGCGGTAGCACTATTAATACCGGGAAAATACCCTACCATGATTTTGGGGGTCGATGACCCAACCGCACTTTGCTCAGTTTCAATGTAAAAATAGTACTTATTTCCAGCAACAAAATTAAGAGTCCTGTTTAATACATGTGGTGCATATACAGCAGTGTAAACAAGCCTACCCGTAGATACGTCCTTGGCCGCATCTCCATCAACCCCCCATCCAGTCGTTCCGTTTCTAAAATCACCATTAACCACTAAATTTTCCGCACTCTGCCCAAATAACTGCACCTGCATACCTGTATTGGCAGCCGTTTTTGGAAGTGCTACCGTATCAACGCCCGTTGCTGTTGCAGTGAGCTCCTGATTGATGTTAGCAGAGTTGATAACGTTTTCGAGCGTTGCGATTGCCACACTGTTTTTCTCTCCGGTTTCCCTTACGTCATTAACGGTGTTGAGCGCTGTGTCCCGTGCTGCTTCCGATTCGGTTTTAGCCAGCTCTGCAGCTTCCTTTGCCGATACAGCCTCCTGCTTTTCCGCCGCCGCCTTTAGTGAGTAGTGCTTTGCCGAGAACTCGCCACCTTCAACGGGTACGTCTTCTGCTTCGTTGGCCCACTTTTGGGAGAGGTTGGCCGACTTGCCAGACTTGATAGAAAAGTGTTTTGATGAAAACTTTTCGGGTTCCACTTCTACGTCTTCCGCTTCATTAGCGAAATCGTCGGACTTTTCCATTGCAGCAACTGAACCGGCCTGTGCCTCCTCAGAGGCCTGCTTAGCACTGAGTGCAATCTGAGCGGCCTCAACCGCTGTTACCCCTGCTTCGTATGCAGGGTTCTGGAGAAATATAAAATAATCCTCAATGTTTTTGCCTTCGTTGCCGGGTTGCATCGCCCATACTTCGTAGGCATCAAATCCCGGATCACCTTTCGGGCCTATTGGCCCCACCGGGCCGGCAACACCAATAACTCCATTTAACATTATCGTTTGTACTGTAGGAACCAACTCAGTGCCAGGGTCGGCCTCGATGGAACGGGGCACAAGCTCAAAGGCCGGTTGATCAATTGTGAATGTGTTAAGTGGGGGCGTACCCTCGGGACTTGGCCTATTGTACGAAACAATTAAATTGTACCTGCCACATACGCTCTGCATCTCAGCGGTCACATCAATTCTTATTCGATTACCGGTAGCCGAAAATAGTGGAGTTATAATACTGCCAAACACATCATCTTTTAATTGCACGCTTAAATTTACTATGTCCGACAGATCCTCGGGCTGCTGATCTTCACCCGTGTATAAGTCAAAAAATAGTATAATGTCATTCTTAATTCGAACTTTTGCCGCCATTTTATTAGTTGTTTAAATGTTAGTTAAATTATAAATTACTCCAGGTGCCGCCAACCATTTTTTGCGGGCTACTTTGGCCAACAATGAAGCGAAGCCCAATTAGTCCAAACCGACCCTCGAACCCGTAATCGCTTTTGAAATAAATGTACCGCTCCGAGTTCCAGAATGAGTAAAATCCATCACTACCGATTTTCGTTTGCGCCGCGTAGCTGTATGCGTAAATGATAGTTATTAACTCTCCGGTAATAGAGGCCGTATTGTATGTGTCAACCCATGGTGGCGCCGATAATTGGGCCAGCGCTTTTATGTAATATATTCCTGCAGGAAGGTTGACTGTAAATAACTGATTCGTAATTTGACCATAACCCTCACTCGTATATACTACGTTTTCCGCTAAATCAAGAACCTGAACTCTCCACACTCGCGGGTACGGGTTTTCGATGCCGGGAGTACAGGTGGCACGGAATTTTAAGGTTGCATCATATGGTAGCACAATGTTTTGAGATGTTGCAATAGCTGCTTCGTTTTCAGCCGCGTTAGTCCATGATGATACTTGAGTTATTGAAACCGATGAGGGTGACATTAGGGAGGCTAAACTCTCCACCGGCGTTTCGCTAAACGACATGGAATCGGATCGTAGGGTGTCCTCAAAAACGCTAAATCTGCCAATTTTTGCCCCGGCCAAAGCCTCAACAATTCCCGCAAAGAATGTATTACCCAGCGTGTCCCACGCAATCTTACCAAAGGCCCGGTGTCCGGAGCCGTCTTTCTTATCAAGCGCCCCGGTAGCCATGGCAGATTTAAAGGGCCTGTCGGCATCGGCAATAGCATCCTGATAGAGCCCGCCTGCCCACATTCCTACTTTATCGGCGGTAAGCCCCGACATTCCACCGGCCACGATCCCCGACATTGCCTTCATGAGCAGAACGTTAGTCATCAACAGGCCCCCGTACACATCCGTACTTCCGGACATGGCCTGCGTAAGAAAATCGGTTGCTTTTTTATAGCCCGTTGGCTTGTTGCCCCGTTGCACCATGAAATCTTTTACATGTATTTCGCAATATACCGAGGTTTGAAAGTCGACGAAATTATAAATAGCATCGCTTTGGTTGGCAACATTAACAACCCCCTGCACCTTTTGCCATTCGGTGTTTGCTGTTACCGATACGGCGCTTGTATAGCAGATGTCGATGTTTATCTCCGCGCTTCCGGAGGCGACCTTAATAAGGCATGTTACCACATGGTAACCGTTTTCTTTTACAACGTTACTTATCCGGGCCTCTGTCAGTACGCCACCACTGGAGGTTACTATGTCAAAACCATTATCGGCATTGCGGGCAATTGTAGGGGTAGAGCCGCCGAAGCTCGAAACCGAAAGTAAAGTTGTGTCGGTGTAAAAGTTTTCGCCTCCAATTTCCAGATCGTAGACTGCACTGTCGTCGGTGTACTTCGACGCCTTTTCCCAGTCGGACGGAACGAAGGAGCCGGTTGTACGTGGAAAAATGCACCTGAAAATATCACCTTCAGCACCCTGTACCCATAGGTCGCCGGCGTCGTAGGGTGGGTATGGCGTTACGCCAAACACCCGCCGTTTTTGGTCGGCCGTGTCCTGTGCCTGGGCGGCATCTGCCAGCGCCTTTACCACATCTGTATCCGTTATTCTTGCCCACGAGTAAACACCCCCCGTAAACTGGAACCTGTAGGCGTATCCGGTAGATGTATCATAGAATAAGTCACCCAGGTGGTTGGCCTTTTCCAATGCGCTCCATCCCGAGGCTGGCAGGTTAGATAGCGTTGGAATATAGTCGTAGAACCACGAAGTTATATTACCATCGATTTGCGACTGCAGGTCGGCTTTTATCCCATCAATATAACCGTATGTTTCGCTTTGAGCCTGTGATAATATCTGGTCTATACTCTTAAGTGTTCCGCCGCTAAGAAACTGGATATTTCCTGAGATTATTCCGTTATTAAGGTCGAACTTGGTAAGCCCATCAATTGAACTTATTACCCCGGTCGTTACCCATTGGCCTGATATAAGCGTTTGCCCGTTCGAGAGCGAAATACCCCTTACGCCTGCAATAGGTGAGTGAAGTATGCCAACCAGGAACAGCCAGTGAGTTAGGTTTGAGTCGAACCTGAAAGGTGCTGCGTTAAGATAAATATCTCCGGTAGAACCCGTGCGACTACAGCGTGCATAGATATACAGGGGCCTTGTTTGGTCGTCGCCCCCAATAATGTAGCTGCCCGCACCGATTGTCCAGTCCTGCGCTGTCCCGTCGTTTTTAATTGTAAAGTGGGTTAACAAACCGGCACTCCAATAAAAATATTGTGGGTTGCCGCCCCAGTTTGGCTGTAGTACACAGGTTGTTTGGAACTGTTGCGACCTCGAGCCAACGGCAATCATACCAGTTTCGATAGAGCCTGGTCGAATGTTGCCAGTATCAAAATAGCCATCCGGATCGAAAACCAGCTCTTTAATTTCCTTGGCACGCTGGTAGGCCTCAATCCACCGGCTACGGCTTGTAATGTTGTTTACAATTACCTCGTTATTGAAGTTGTTCAGCTCCTCGGTAATGGTTTCAAGCTTGGTTTTAGTAACCGTTTTATCCAGCTCAATCTGAATGTCGTATTTATTCCGAATGCCGCGCTGAAGCTTGTTGATTCGTATTAGGGTGTCGATGCCTAAATCGGTATCGATAATTCGCACCTGGTCGCCACACTGCATAACCGGGAGCTCTAACTTAGCGAACAGCTCAGAGAACTTAACCCGGTATTGCACCCGTGGGTTATGGAACTCATACAGGTATTCTACCGCTTTAGCATCCAGCTCGGCCTCGGCTGCCAGTACATAATCAGTTGGCATGGCAATGTCGAGAAGGGTGTACTTGTCTGTGGGCGCCGGCTTAAGCAAGTCGGAAGGGAGTGGAAGGTCGGACTCGGTTCTGTTCTCGAGAATAACAAATGTTTGCGTTAACTTATTATACGATCGTACCTCGAAATCGTAGCCCGCACACTGGCCGGTCAAAAAGCGAACCTTTGGGGGAACCTGATTGAGAAGATGCTCGTTAATATCGAAATCTATTGCCGTGTCGGTAAAGGTAAATTTATCGCCAACGGACGTAACGGTGCCGGCCCCGGTTGATGAAAGCCTGGGGTAAATATCATCAAAATTTTTTGAGGCCTCAATTATGCCGTATAGCGATATATTGGGAGAGTCGATGTATGGCACTCCATCGGGCATCAGTAAGCGCTTAGACCCACCCCCGTATGTTGCAGAAAGGTTTTTATCACTGCCAAACGCATACAGCCTTGTAACCACATCGGCCGTGTTTACCGATAGGCGCTCAATATCGTATGCGCTCTCTCCATATTCAAGCGTCAACTCCCGGGCTGTTGACTTATTCTGAAGGTGCAACGTTTTATTTACAACGTGGTACTCTGTGTCTAACTCTGATGCTAAGCGCTCGAGTACGGCCATGCAGGTTTCATTCGAAAACGTAAGCGTAACATATTCGGTATCCAGTACATCGCCCACCAGCCAGCCTGAGCTGCCACGGTTCATGTTGGCAACAAGTAGAGTCATAAAATCGAGGGCGTTGCCGGGCATGCTAAACTCGCCCTGTATGGCTGCCCCGGTGTTGTCAAATAACAGAAATATCCGTTTCAGCAGATCGTATTTTGGAGGCTCAAAAACAGCATTGTACTGAAATAGCTTTTTCGATAGTTTTTTTATCGTTGGAAGCTGGTTTAAACGGTAGTTAATCCCCGATTCAACAACGTAATCGCCAATGCGGAGCTCAAAGCACTCGCTTAGTTCGAACACCAATGTTATTTTGTGCTCGCCCATTACCTGCTCAACGTATGTCGACGAGCCTTGCGGATCCACTTCAATAAGTTCCTCTATTCCCCTGTATATTTTCATATCAATAGCGTGTTGTTGGGTCTTTTTCTAAAACCGATATTTCGTAAATTGCCATGGCGCCTCCGTTGCTCATGCTCCCCTTTTTGCTTATACAGCGTGCACCCTCGTAAAATAAGTTACAGGTGATGCCCAAATCGGTAATGCTAAGCGTAAACTCCTCCGGAGTGGCTATGGCTGCAATTAGTCCATTTAAGTTAGCCCAGAACCCGCTCAGACTGCTACCGGTAACAAGAACCTTAATAGTGTACCTGTACGGCTCGTATGAGAGTATCGATTCGTCGTCGACCTTCATGCCGGTTTCGTCGTGGTACTCATATTCGCGCCGGCGGCGTGGCTTGGGAGGCGACATAATAGTGAGATATGATCCCTTCGTAATATAGGAGCCATAGCTGGCGTGCAGATCCGCACCATTGATATACCACAATCCGTTCATTTCTTTACCTTTTTAAGAAAATCAATAATTTGTTTGCACCCTTCACAGGCTTCCTTTTTGCCGGATGTGAAGCAGCTGTCGAAATTGCTGCAGGTGCTTTTAATATAGGGGTGCTCCTTCAGGTTAATAAACTGGGCCGTTTTCCCGGGGTTGTTCGCAAATAGGACATCCACTTCCTCATCGTATCCGGGCGCCGTTGTCACCTCCTTATCGGTGTTTCGAATTGAGCACTCGCAGCCCCAGCCAACCGGGGGAGTGTGGGTATCCCACCACGGGTGCTCTATTGGCAGGATGGTGCCAACCCACTGGAGGTGCTCCGGGCGCTTGTTTACGGCTGTGCTTTCAATAAACTCGAGGTTTGGATACAGGTCTTTGTTCGCCTCAAACCGTTTCCATTTTTCGGCCATACGAGCCGAGCGAACCGCCATGTTGTATTCGGCCTTTAACCAGTTGATATTGTAGTCCTTTTTAATGGACGTGCCCAGCACCGCCTTTTTGAAATTGTAGAAGCTTTTCAGGTTCCCATCGCCATCGAGCAGCTGCGAAACAATTTCGTTCTGTTGAGCGTGCGTTTTGAAGGCTGCAAATATAGCGGCATTGCTCCTGAACTGGTTTAAAAACTCCGGATTCGCTTTCCCAAAATCGTCGCTAAAACCCAGGGTTATGCCTTTGTTCAAACCGTTGTAGGTTACATTAAACAGATCGTCGAGAATAGGAATGTTGTCGGGATCAGCTCCTGCAAGCTCATACAGCTTTCTGATTGCCTCTTCGAAAATGCTGTCAATGTCGATGCTGGCTATATAGCTCGTCGATTTGTCGGCCAAGTTCAGATTTTCCAGTGCCCGGCTCCCCATCGTCCGGGCGTTGACGAAAAAACTGAAAAACGAATTCCAAAAGCTTTTTGTGTCGGCAAGCTTAATTTCATCTTTTTCCTTTTTTTCTTCTCCTGGCTTTTCTTCTTTCTCCGGGTCTTCTTCATCAACAGGTTTAACCGGGGCGGCAGCGCGTGCCAGCTTTTCGTCGCCGGTGGCCTGTGGAATGCTGTATTTATCGTGAATGTAGTATGCCGGAATTTCAATAATATCGGCCAGCTTAACCAGCTCCTCAACGGACAAATCTTTAAGAGCCTTCGGGAAAACAAATGAGCCACCTTTTACCTTGTAGCCACGCGCCTCTAAAATGGGTTTTAATTGCTTATTAAGTACCCTTTGAACAAAGCGTAAATCGCGTTTATTTAAATCGTCTTCGGTGTCCTGGTGTACCTCACCCTGTGCGCGTGACGAACCGCTTAGGGTAGTCATTGTATTGCTCAACACGGTCACTAACATGGCCTCCTTCAGCTCGGCCACAAAATCTTTGTAGATGGTGCTATTAACGCTTCCGGAGTTGGACGCAGTTTCCACATCGGTCTCCTTTGGCACCACCATACTGGCCGCTGCGCCCTGCTCCTTAAACGCCTGTTCGAGCTGTTTGCGTGCTTCCTGGTCGTAGATAGAATACTTGCCGATTCGCTGGGGCATGCCAAATAGCTCAACCATTTGGGCCCAATCGCTTACACCACCACGCAACATTATTACATAAGGCGCGGCCCGTAGGATAAGTCCAAACTTATCCCGTCGGTTCCTCACCTCAATAACGTTCTGCATACCCTTGTACGAAATAGAACCGTCGATGTCGTTTTGCATTACGGCTACGGTTTTTGACTTTGGCCGTATGTGCTTCCGGGGCACACTAAATGTATTGAGGTTGTCGCTAAAATCCAGCTGAAGCAATGATATACCCCAAAACATCGAATCCATAATTTCGGCTAACAAGAACTCGAAGTCTTCGGTGTCAATCATATCAATTAGCTCCTGGCTTTCGGAGCCATCCTCAAACTGGAATATAAGGTCGGCACCGGTTACGGCCCTTATTCGCCGGTCTATTGCATCCCACAAACGGCCATCCAACAAAACATCTTCATACAGGTCGTACAATAGTGTCATGCGATCCATGTCGGCCGACAGTAGCGCTTGTCTCCATTTGCCAATATCCAAAATTTGCCGGTTAACCCGGTTAACGGTTATTTGATTTATGATAATGCCTGCAGGGGCTTTTTCCTGCTCGGTAAGGGTTGTTTTCTTAGCCATACTTAATAGTGATTATCGCGTTTTGTGTTCGAACTATATGTAATTATAGCAGTCTGGTTCTCGGCTTCAAGCTCCGCGAGATCGGGCTTTACCTCCCCTTTTTGAACCGCCTTAAGCCAGGCAACCGCCCGCTCGTATCTGTCCTGCCTAAGCTCCAGCGACGTGTTGACATGGCAGATGTTCACAAAGTGCCACACCGCTATATCTTTAACGAAAATTACCAACAGGGCATTACGGGCAGCGCCCACTTTGGCCAGCTCTGCCGCAATGTCGTAGGCCCTTAAATATCCCTTTGCCTCGGCTATGGCAGCATCAATGGCCGCCTGAAGCATGGTATCATCGCCGTCGCTGATGGCCTCGATCTGATCGGCGCCCAGGTGTGTAGTTATTTCGGCTGGTAGTACGTACATATTATTTTGTGTTAACTTGTTTGTAAACTATATCGGCTTTTATCCGGGGACTTACCTGTGTGTATATCGGGTGGCTGTTGACGTGGCCCATCGTATCGTACAGCTGTATATTTTTCATTCGGCTAACTGACAAATCGACGCGAACGCCTTTGTTGACATTGCGCCAGTGCTGTATTTGTTTGCGGTTTAACACCCGATACCGGCCGCCGATAAAATAAACATAGTGCCGTTTTCCGTTGTGACGGTACGATGTGCGCTCCGCTTCCCGGATAGCCCGTTCGAAGTGGTAGAGGTTTCCCCTCCATTTAATGATAAGCGGCGCAATGATTTTTGCC
Organism: Paludibacter sp.; assembly: GCA_034002585.1. GTDB lineage: Bacteria > Bacteroidota > Bacteroidia > Bacteroidales > Paludibacteraceae > Paludibacter. The sequence goes on along the minus strand of JAVFAG010000012.1, from coordinate 27,632 downwards.
AGCCAAATGATGAAGTTCTGTTGCATGGTGTGTGTTGTTTTTTATGTGGTTAATAGTCCTGATGTAACATATGCATCGTATCTGCATAGGTTTTTTCGCAGGTCTCGCTGCAGAATACCTTCTTTTGCTTTCCGTCGACCGCCTCGGAAGCGGGCACGCTTTTACCACAATACATGCACTTTACTTTTTTCTCTTTTACTTCGCCACCTCCGGCGGCCCCTGTTTCGGGACTTGTCTGTTTTTTTGCCATTTGTTTTTAATTTAGTGAATTTATAATCTGTTTTTTCGAACCTTACCAAACCCGGATATCAGGCTTTCGCCTTCGCCGGTAACCGACAGTATTTTGTTGTTGCAGATAAACACACCACCTTCAATGGCGTCCGGGCCGTCGGCCGGTGCCTTCATCGATGGGCTGAATAGCTTAAACTGCTCAATGAGCCGCTTGAAGTTGGGGTTATCCTTTTCCTTTATGTTGAAAATAAGCCGGCCGGTGCGTACCAGCGGCTCGAGGTTCCCCTCGATACGGCTAAACTTATCGGGTTTTTTTCGTGGATCCGCAATAATACCGATGTGGTGGTTTCGCTCAGCGCCTTTTTTGTAAAACAGCGGCATAAATACCTGGTCGAAGAATGGCGCCTGCAGGGTGTTGTTTTCGATGTAATTATAGATTTGGGTGCGCTGCTTAACGTAGTTTTCAACTAGGTAAAACCAGTCCACGAATTCGTCGTTGATTACACGATCCAAAAATCCATAAATCACATAAAATTTAGATTCGCAATAGCCAACCAGCCACAGGGCCTTAGTTGAGTTCTTCCGGTCGTTTACGTTGTTCGACGGGCTGGGGTCGCCATAGGCAACCAGGAACCGGAACTTATTAAGCGGCGGTATTTCGGCAAATACTAAATCTTCATCCCGGAAAACGGCACCCTCAGTAATTGGGTTATTCATGTATTCCTTCTGGAAGGAGCGGTAACCCATAAACTTCTCCATTTCCAGCACCTCGGCCTTTGTCCACTTCTCGGCCCAGGTTACATTACCGTTTTTGTCGTAAATGTTAACCTGCGATACGTGAACGCTTTCAATCTCTGAAACGCGTTGCAGCACACTTGTTTTGCCGATAAGGTTACCAACCATTATAAACCGGCCACGGCCGCCATCGAGCGTGCCGAAAAGCGCCTCCTTAACCCAATCGGTTAGCCTGCTTACGCGACTTTCGTTCTGGCATAGTTCGTCGTCGTCGAGGTCATCTATTACAATATAATCCGGTCGCTGGTCGCGGTACCGGAGCCCACGCGGCGACTGGCCACGGCCAAGAGCAAAGAAGGCACAGCCATCGCGGGTAACAAACGAGCCCTCGGCCCAGTGCCCGGAGTTGTACTGCTCACCAAAATCATTAATGTAGCGCTGGTTGTATTGCAGCTCCGACTGTATGTCGGATAAAAGTGTGTTTGCGTTGTCGGAGCTTTTACCTACGATTACCATCACATTAAGCTCACGCGCTTCCTGGCATTTTAGCCACAGGGGAATAAAAACATCCATGTGGGTGGACTTAGCATGAGCACGTGCCCACTTAAATACAGCTTTGGAGTTTTTATTCTGAAGGATGTAGTTGGCCGCTTTTACCTGAAATTTGCCTGTTTTACACTTAGCGAAATGTGGGAAATAATACTCTACAAAATAGGCATAGTCTTTCCGGGCTCGTCGTATACGTGCCAGCTGGTCAGCTTTTTTTTCCGCGTGGTTAACGGTTGTTTGCTGCCGAACCTCTTCGTTGTGCCGCTGCCACTCCCGGAGTGCTTCTGTAACTTTTTTCAATGCCATTGTAGTGTCGTTTCCAGGCGTTTAATTTTCTTGTATAAATTGTATGGCAACACTGCTCTATTGTGATTGCACATTGCTCTAATTCGTGTATTGCTGTCGATTTCATGCTACTACATTGAAGTTAGGTGCTCGGTAATGTAGATATCCTGATACTTGTTGATCACCCTTATTACATCGGGCGTTATTTCGGGATCGAAGCTGGCGCGGTGCTGTATCCATTTGCTAAAAGCCATGAACACATCTATGGTGGTTACGATATTGGCCTTCTTGTCAAGCTTTTCAATGGCCGATGCAAATTTGGCCAGTTTGTCGGGCAGCGCTGATATAATCTCAATATCGTCGCTTTGGTAAACCTGATCGAGTATTTTGTTGAGGGCCGCCAGCGATTTATTAATGAGCTCGGGCCGGGTTACCTGCACGCCTGCCCGCCGGACGGCCCAGCCCTCTTTTTCTACCCACGCGGATATCGTTTGTTCACTCACTTCCACTTTCCCGGCTATTACTTTTTGCGTTTCGCCATTCATGTAATACATCCGGGCAAGCTCTTTTTTTTGCTGCAGTTCTTTCTTTGTGGCCATATTGACAGGTTTAATTTTCAGCAAAATAATAGTGTTTAAAGGGTATATAAAAAAACAAGTGACATTGTGGCAGGTGTTTTTTGTAGGCTTGTATATTAAATAGATTTTTGCGCTGCAATCAGTTGCCGGAATCGGTATTAACTTAAAATTTCACATGTATGGATTCGCAAACCTTTATATTAATCGATGAGTCGGTGCTAACAAATGGCATGAGGGTGCTGGTTGATGGTATCGACCTCGCCCAGTTTGAAAGGAACCCGGTAATGTTTTATTTCCACAACGACTGGAACCTCCCAATTGGCCGCTGGACAAACATACGTAAGGAAGCCGGACAGGTTTTAGCCGATGCCGAATTCGATGAAGAGGACGACGATAAAGAGGTGCAGCGCCTGATTAAGAAGGTGAAAAAAGGATACGTAAATATGGCCAGCGCCGGGCTGGTGGACTTAACCCTTAGCGACGATCCCGAGCTAATGGTTGCCGGCCAAAAATCGTATACTATCATCAGATCGCGAATGCGTGAAGCGTCCATAGTACCTATTGGCCGAAATCATAATGCAATTGGTTTCCGGCTCTACGATGCTTCCGGCGACGAAATTGATCCTCAGTCGCCCGATGCATCGCTTAAGCTTTCGGACTTTATTGTTAAACCAAAAATAGAAAAAAACATGAGTAAAAAGTATTTGCAAATGCTCAACCTTGCAGACGATGCGTCTGACCAGGTGATTGAAGCAGCTGTGCTGAAATTGCAGGGCGACAAGGAGGCCGCCGTTCAAAAGGCCCAGCATTCCGAGAAGGAGCTCAACGAGCTGAGACTGGCCGACACACAGGCTAAACGATCGGCTTTCGAGAAGGAGCTTGACGCCGCTTTCAGGGATGGCCGTCTTACCGAAAAACCGGAAGGTGATAAACTGACACCGGTACGTGAAAATATGCTGAACCTCTTCGATGCTAACCCCGAGGGAACCCTGGCAATGCTGAACTCAATTGCTAAGCCCGTTGGGCTCGATAAGCTGGAGCTTGGCGACCGCGACAGCAAGCAGCTCAAAGAGCTTGAGGCCATGAGCTGGGACGAAATGGATAAGGGTAACAAGGTTCTCCTTTGCCGCGACTCGTATCCGGAGCTTTACAAGGAGAAATTTAAAGCCCGTTTTGGCACCGAGCCAAAAATTTAAACAGGGGTTCAAACCTGTTTTGTGTTGAACTAAAAATTAGTATCAAATCAATAATTAAGTGTTTATGAAAAAATTAGTTGCAATTTTATTTAACCTCACCGTTGGGGTTTTATTGGCCTCCGCCATTGGAGGTGGAGGCTGGGCGGCCGTTGGAATAGGCGCCGGGCTTTCGGTGGTACGTACCGGGGCAACCGGGCTTACCATGGCTATTCAAAAGGAAATCTGGGAAAACGACATTGTTGAGGCCCTGTGGGCTAATAACCAGTTTCTGCAGTATGCGTTCAACGCCGATCAGTATGTACTTGCCGGAAAGGTGGTACACATCCCACAGGCGGGAACATCAGTCAGCGTATCGACGAACCGGAGTTCACTCCCGGCCAGCGTTACAACGCGTACTGATACGGAGATTAATTATTCGCTCGATGAGCTAACGTCTGAACCAATCAGGATCCCCAATGCCGACACTGTAGAGCTTAGCTACGACAAACGAAATTCGGTGCTTTCGGATACTAAGATGTCGATTGCCGAAGCGGCTGCGTTAAACCTGCTATTTAAGTGGAATCCTACGGCCTCCGGAAATATAATCAGAACCACCGGATCGGCAGTTGCCGCACATACCGACTCCGCCACCGGAAACCGGAAGGCATTTAGCGTAGCCGATGTAAAAGCCGCTCAAAAGCAGTTTAACAAGTGGAATATCCCGACCAATGACCGCTACATGCTCATTGATGCTGATATGTACGACCAGTTGACCGCCGACCTTAGCGCTACCCAGTACCGCGACTTCTCAGCTGCTTTGGACGTGTCTAACGGCGTTGTTGGTAAGCTATACTCCTTTAACATCATGATGCGTAGTTCCGTGGCCAGATACACCAATGCGAGTACCCCGGTACCGGTGCTGTGGAGCGCCGCTGGTGACGCAGCACATAACGCGGCTGCACTGTGCTGGCATAAGAACTCCGTTGAGCGTGCCCTGGGTATGGTTAACTTCTTCGAAGACCTGGGTAACCCCACTTACTACGGCGATATCTACTCGGCACTTGTACGTGTAGGCGGTCGTATTCGTAGAAACGATGCAAAGGGCGTGCTGGCAATTGTGCAAGCAGCTACTACCTGATAAAAACCGTGTGTTGTGAGCCTGCAGGCCTGAAATCTGAAAAATGAGGAACCGCCTGCAGGCTTTTGTAAAAAAAACTATTATGGCACGAAAATCCAGAAAAATAAACCTGATAGTCGTTCATTGCTCTGCCACTAAGGTGACAGCCGACTACAGCCCGGACATGATGCTCCGCGATCATAAGGCACGCGGGTTTAATACCCACGCGTATCACTTCTACATTCGCAAAAGCGGGCAGCGAGTCCCATTGCGGCCCCTGGAAATGGTAGGCGCCCATGTAACGGGTTTCAACCGCGATAGTATAGGAATATGCTACGAGGGCGGACTGGACGCAACAGGGAAGCCGGCCGACACCAGAACGGTGCAGCAAAAGCAGGCCATTATTTCAATCCTGAAGGAGCTTGTTGCCATTTATCCGGATGCCGAAATTTGCGGGCACAGAGACCTCTCACCCGATACGGATGGCGACGGCGTAATAGAGCCACACGAGTGGACGAAGCTGTGCCCGTGTTTCGACGCTAAAAAGGAGTACCGATCGATTTAAATTGAGAGTTATGGAATGGATTAACTTACTAATAACATTTGTGCTGGGCGGTGGAATTGTAGCGCTGGTTACGGTTAAATGGCAGGCTAAAAAAGTGAAGGCCGAGGCCAAGCAAACCGACGCGTCAGCCAATACCACCGAAATCGAAAACTTCTCTCGTATCGCTAAAGAATGGCGTGAGTATGCACAGGAGGCCGAAATGCGCTACAGCACAATGACAAAGTTAATGCAAAGTCAAATCGAATCGTTAAGCCAGGATGTTAGTAAGCTCTCGCGGCAGCTCAATCAGATTTTGAAAATCATTAAAGAAATGAATCATGAGAACCTGGAACAAAAAAAGCAAGAAGCTAAAGATGTGGCCGAAAAGCAGGCTTAGCCTGGTGCTGTTGGCCGCCGTTCTCATGGTGTCATGCCGTACTACTAAGGAGTCGACACAAAGCAGCGATACAAGTGAGTATTCGTACCTAAAGGAAACCGTGGTGCCCGTTGCAGTGCCCGCCGATAGTCTTACGCTAAAAGCGTTATTCGAGTGCGATTCGCTTAACAACGTCTTGATGCGGAGCCTGACTGAAAACAAAACGTCGAACATTTCTTCACTTCTCAGCTTCGAAAAAGGGGTGCTCAGTTACACCGCCGTATCGAAGCCCGACAGCGTAAATGCTATAAATGTGGAGAAAGGCACACAGTCAAAAAAAACAGTTACATTAAACACCAGGACCATCGAAACTAAGTACCTCCGGGGCTTTATGTGGTGGTCGGGAGTCCTGTTTTGGATAGTGGTGTTTATTAAGCTAACTTTCAAATTGTATATAAAATTTACTTCTAACAAATAACAAAAATGGCAGAAAAAAGAGTATTAGGAGTGGCCAGTATTGAAATTGGCGACATTGCTGTGGATGGAGGCGTAGCCACCACCTTCGCTAGCCTGGGAACTGTCTATAAAGACACCGCACAAATTGAGGGCGAGGATGGCGAGGACATTATCCACGAGGCCGAGGAGCTCGACGATCCTATTGAAATGGAAACTACTAAAGGTAGAACAAAGATTTCGTGGGGTATCACTGACTTCGATCCGGCCAACCTGGTTAAGATTCTCGGTGGAACTGTTACAGGTACCGCTCCCGATGATAAATGGGAGGAACCATCGACAGCCCAAAAGATTGAAAAATCGGTAAAGGTAACGTCCAAAAACGGACGTGTGTTTATTTATCCACGCGTAAACCTTAAGGCCAGGGTTAGCTACAAGCTGGCCAAGTCGGGAATTGCTCAGGTACTGATTACAGGAACCAAGTTGCAGCCAACCAAAACCGGTACTGCGGCCTGTATTATCGAGTCTTAAGCGGGACTTAAACCCCTTTTAAATTAGTATTAAAAGCCGCCCGGCAATCGCGGCGGCTTTTTTATTACACCCAACACACATGGAACAAAACAAACAAATAGAAAAACTGGCAGCACTGGCGCTGCTCGATCGGGGTATCGCCTTCAGGATTCCGGCCCCGGCGCTTTTTATGCTGTTCGGTAAAAAAACCATCAGCATAAAAGTAAAGCGCCTGTACCTGGGAACCATGCTGCACCTGTCGACCCTTGAAAAATTCGGACTCCAACCGGTTGAGGTTCCCGATGAGCATAAGCAGGTTATTAGCGATATGGAGGCTAAACCGTTCAGTATCCCGGTATCGGTAATTGTTGAGCAGTCGGTACCTGTATGTCGAGCTATAGCATCCTGCCTGCTTAACTCCGACATAAAAATATTCCTGTTCTCCAAATTAGTCGGGCGCTACCTCCGCCGTAGCTGCACCACCGACCATATACGTGAACTTGTAATGTGGCTGTTTATCTACAGCCGCCCCGAGTCTTTTACGATTACTACCACATTTCTAAGGAGGATGACGATGACGAGTCCGAGGACGGTGGGTCAGGAGGAAAGGAGTTAAAGAGTCGCACCGAGCACTCCCATAGCCTTTTCGGGATAATATGGAGCATACAGCGGGAAACGGGCTGGGGCCACAAGTATATACTATGGGGCGAGAGCTGGTTTAACCTACAGATGAAACTTGCCGACGCTCCCCGGATGGTCTCCGGATCGAAAGCCAAAGAGTTTGAAGATGACGATGAACTGGTAGAGTTTTTAAAAAATAATTGATATGGCCGATTTTGAACCCGTAGAAATAGACTTCATGTATGGTGGTAACACCCAAGCTGAAGGTAAAAAAATTGAACAGTCGCTGGAAAGCATAGCTAAAAAAAGCCAGACGGTACAGGATAAGGTTAACCAGGTTGGTAAGCAGGCGGTTGGCTTTAATAATCTAAATATGTCGGTACAACAGGTTGTCCGGGAATTGCCATCGGCAGCTCTTGGTATTAATATGTTCATGTTGGCCATCTCTAACAACATACCTATTCTGGCAGATAATATTCAACGAACGCGGGCCGAAAACGAGCTGCTAAAAAAATCAGGACAATCAACGGTACCCGTGTGGAAGCAGGTGGCTAAATCAATATTCAGCTGGCAGTCATTAATGATTACCGGTATTACTCTGGGCGTAATGTTTGCAAAAGATATTGTAAACGCATTTTCCAAAGGTTCGGCAGCGGCTAACAAGCTTCGCGAAGACACTAAGAAAATGACCGAGACAATGGCCTCAAGTGTCGCCGAGCCATTAGTGCAGTATCGTAAACTTCAATCGCAATGGAACGACCTTGGTGACGATCTGGACAAAAAAAAGAAGTTCGTAAAAGCCAACGAGGACGCCTTCCGCGATTTGGGAGTTGAGGTTAACAATGTATCGGAGGCCGAAAATGTTTTGGTTCGCAATACGGCCGTGTTTGAGCAGGCCATGATAGCACGCGCCCGGGCGACTGCAGCTGCCGAAATTGCCCAACAACGGTTTAAAGAGGCATTTGTAAAACAAGAGGAAGCCGATCGGCTGGCCGCAAGTAAACCATCCGGCGGCAATAAATTTATGTCGGTGCTAAGTGAGGGGTATGCCGAACAGATGCCCGGTGCCCCGGCTGGTAGCCGCGGTGTGAGTCCGGAAGAGATACTTGCAAGCCAGGTTAAGAAAAAGCAGGAAGAAGTCGACCGGATGATGCGTGAGGCCGAGAACTTCATTAAAATGTCGGAGGATGAGCGCCGGCGCTTCGAGGCGCTGCTGAAAAGCGGCGGCATTAGCCAGTACCAGAATGAGGATAAAGAAAAAGCCACAAAATCGGTGTACGATAGCGAGTCAGCAATATCGGAGCTGATTGCCGACCTGCGGGCCAAACGTGCTAAAATGGAAATCGACCTACAGAAAGATAGCCTGCAAAAGCGACTATCAACAGTACGTTTTGAACGCGATGAGGAGATTCGCCAAATTGAGGAAAAAGAGGCCGCTATTGTGTCGGCATACAACAAAAGTAATAAGGGCGATAAAAAAACATCACTCTCACAAATCGACCCGGAACAGGCCAAAGCCCTCGCTCAGGAAAAACAAAACATTATTTCCCAGTATGGACAGCGGGAGGTTCAGGAAACCGAAAAGTACCAAAAGGAGGTTTCTGATATTATTTTTAAATATGCCGATGAGCGTACCCGTATAGCTTACAACTACAACAAGGAGGCCGAGGAGGCCCGCGAACTTGGGCTAAACGAATGGGCCGCTGCCATTGATGCCGAAAAACAGGAGCGGATTGATAAAATAACCATTGGACTTATTGAGGAAACCGAGCTTTACCGTGTGGCATCCGACGAAAAGCTACAGCTTAGCCGGGAAACCACACAGCTCCTTATCGAAGACCTAAAGCGACGTATTGATGCCGAGGTTCTGGCCGGTAAGCTATCGAAACAACAGGCCGACAAATGGCTGAATGAATTAACGGCCGCTCAACAAAAAATGGCAAGCCAGCAAAACAGGAATAACCCATTTGCGGAACTCCGGAGCGCTATGGCAAACCGCTCCACGGCAAACGCGGCACTTGCCGGGGCACCAGTTGGCACCTCCATTGAGGAGCTGGCCAAATTAGAGTCGGCGTCGAAAGCGGCAAACGCGGCCGCTCTTGGTGCAGCCGGGGCATCGCTACAGGCCGTTAACGGAATTCTGCAACAGGTTGTTGCCGGGCTCGACCAGCTCGGTTTGCTCACCGATGAGCAGAAAAAAGACGCTGATAACATTATCGGTATGGTAGGCGGAGCGGCTAACATAGCTATGGGGCTGGCCTCCGGTAACCCAATGCAGGTAATACAGGGCTCAATTGATTTGTTGGTAAATGGTATTGAGTATTTCGACTTTAAAAACAAGGAGCTCGAAAAGAAGCAGCGCCAGCACATCGAGAGGGTTAAGGAGCTCGAGCTTCGATACCAGCGCCTTCAACGCGCTGTTGATAAAGCCCTGGGAACCGATATATACGCGGCTCAGCGCCAGCAGATCGAAAACCAGAAAAAACAAATAGCCGAATACGAAGCCTGGCTGGCAGCCGAACGGAAAAAGAAAAAAAACAAACAGGATGCCGAGGCCATTGCCGATACGGAAGCAAAAATTGAGGAGCTAAAGAACTCGATACAAGACACCGTACAGTCAATAACCGAAACACTGACACAAACCAGCGTTAAAGACCTTGCCAGTGAACTCTCCAATGCCATTGTAGGTGCATTTCAGGACGGTGAGAGCGCAGCCCTGGCAATGGGCGAGGTGGTTGATAACGTAATCAGAAATGCGGTTATCAATGCACTAAAACTAAAAATTCTCGACAAATTGCTGGCACCGGCCATCGACCAGTTCGCTGTCGATATGGAGTCCGGAGGCGGCCTTAGCGATAGCGAAGCGGCGCGATTCAGAAATTCGGTAACACAGGCCGGCGAACTGTACTTTAAGGCCCTAAACGAAGCGAACGATGCCCTCGGCGGCATATTTACCGGCGACACTTCCGCCGGAACCGGAATAAAAGGTGACGTTGCAAAACTAACTGAAGAAACCGGATCCGCCTTGGTCGGTCAAATAGTAGCCATGAGGCTAAACGTGGCTTCGCTTCTGGCCAACTCACGCGATTCACTAGACATGATAAGCCGGGTATTGTCGGAGTTAAGGCTAATAAGTGGTTACGCATCACACCTGAAGCGTATCGACGAAACCCTGTATTATATGAAGTTAAACGGAATAAAAGCCACGTAGGCATGACACCGAAAGAAGCTCAGCAAAAATTACGTAAAAGGCTTGCCGACATCGAGCGGGTAAGGAACAGCGACGTGCCCCGTATTATTCGGGAGGAGGCGTTGAATCATTATGAGCAGTCCTTTCAGGTTGAGGGCAAAATTGATGATACGGTTCAGCCATGGCCGGAAGTTAAACGCCGTGATCCTAAAAGTCCATGGTATGGTTTCAGCCTTGGGGCTACATCGCCACGCCCGGGCTCTAAAAAAACGGGAAAGAAAACCAACTTTTCGCCAACTCGCGCACAGGATAAAATCCTTACCGGTGAAACAAACGAACTTAAAAACTCATTAACGGGCACCATCAAGCCCGACAGAGTAACCATTAGCAGCGATAAACCGTATTCACGGGTTCACAACTTTGGCGGCAAAGCATACATTTTCGGCAAAAAAGAGTTCACAATGAAGGCCCGGCAATTCATTTATCCGTCGGCACTTCTGAATAGGAATATTCGCGAAAAGATAGTACAAACATTAAAACAAAAGAATTTATTATGAAAGCGTTGTATGAATTGATTATAGGCCGCTTAAAACTTGTACCAGAGATAAAGTGGGTTGATAAAAAAAACGGACAGCAGGACAGTTCGCTAAGTTACCCGGGTGTTTTGATTTCATTTGCAAGCACCAACAAGGACATAACAGAAAGTGGCGACCAGGAGCAGGACATAACTGTCACCCTAACGGCCGTGTTCGACGGTACCGGCCTGCGATCAAGCTCAAACGTATCAGCCGCCACTTTTGACCGGGCGCTTGATTACGAGCGAATATGCGATGATATTTACAAAAAGTTGCAGGGCTACTCAACATCCGACTTTGAGGCGTTCTCATGTAAATCCATTGGAGACGACACCCGAACTGATGGATACATATCTAAAACAATGATATTTCAAACTTCCGGGTATTACTATATTGAGTAGACGGACGTATAATTAAAATTTAAAGGGGGCCTAACCACTAATTAACCCCCCTTTAAATTTATTTTGGAGAGGCCCCCGCCTCCAATCGGTTAGTTTCTCAGGCTTAACCGAATGACAAAGGTGCACGAACACCACGACAAGGACCAAAAGTCTTTGAAGTATGGTGTTCGTGCACCTTATTTTATTACCTGAGACGACAAATTTAGTAATAATTTTTAAAACAAAAAACAGTATGGGAAAATTTAGTTACAGGCCCCAATTCGGGGTTATTGTGATCTGTAAAGATGAAGCAGATCAAGTGTCAGTGTATGACTGGCTCATTAAAAATGGTTTAACCGTAAAAGTAGTAGCCGTATGAGAGTAGAAGTAAATAACAGATGTAGCGACTACAACAGCTACCGTGCCGCAAGGGTAAAGTCGTTATTTAATGCCGAGAGCGGGTGTAACTGGGATCACGTAGCTGAGCTTCCAATTGAGGGGCACGACTGGAATATAGGTCTTATCGTTGGCGCCTCAGGAACCGGTAAAACAAGTATTGGCCAAAAATTATTCGGTTCCGGTGTGTATGACCTTTATTCGGGCTGGGATGCCAACAAGCCAATTATTGACTGTATTGATCCCGATGGTGACTTCAATAGCGTTACTGGTGCGCTATCATCCGTCGGGCTTGGAGACGTGCCCGCATGGCTTAGGCCCTTTCACGTGCTAAGTAATGGCGAGAAATTCAGGGCCGGGCTTGCAAGGCTTATTTGCGAGCAGCCGGATAACGTGGTTATTGATGAATTTACAAGCGTTATCGACCGCCAGATTGCAAAAATCGGGGCGGGAGCATTCTCAAAGGCATGGAAAAGAACTGGTAAAAAGATTGTCTTGCTATCATGCCACTACGATATAATTGAGTGGCTACAGCCGGACTGGATTTACGATACAACGGGGGCACGCTTTTCGCGTGACTGTCTTCGGCAACGCCCAGAGCTCACCCTTCGGATTTATCAAGCCAGCGGAAGTGTATTCAGGCATTTTAAAAAGCATTACTATTTAGATCTACCACTTCCAGTGGCCGGGCACTATTTTGTTGGAATGATAGACAATGTACCGGTTTGCCACATTGCAGTATCGCCCTTGTTTACGGCCCACGCCTACAGGGCCACAAGGCTGGTTGTAATGCCCGAATGGCAGGGCGCAGGGGTTGGCCTTAAGTTTCTGAACGCAGTGGCCCAATACCACGCAGACGGCCACGGGCGGCGAAACCATAAGTACCCAACGTTTTTTCACACGTCACACCCACAGCTATGTGCGGCACTAAGAAGGTCAAAGCTATGGGTTCAAACCTCTGCCACGCTGTATGGCTCCAACAAAAAAAGAAGCGCTGAGTCCTTAAGGCTTTCTCACGAAAGGAGCTCCACGGGCGACAGGTGCTCTACAGGTTTTGGCGGGCACTTCCGGGCCGTGCAGGCTTTTAAATATATAGGAGGGGACGGTTATGAAAGTTAGCATACTTGGTATAGAAGGCACCCCGGCATATATTGCAGCGCTGGAGGTGGTAAGTGGCACTAATAACACACTGTGCAGCCCTACGGATGCCGGGTGTCATATTGCCGTGGCGCCACTTCTCACAACAAAGCTAAGTAATGAGGAAATAAACCGCCCGATGCTGGGTACACTTATATTTCATCCTTCGCCGCTCCCATGGGGTAGAGGGGCATCCTCAATAAAGTGGGCATACAGGCGCAGAGAACCTATTACAGCAGCTACATGGTTTTGGGCCAATGATAAGTACGACTCCGGAGATATATGTGAGCAGGAAATACTGACAATTGACTACTCACTGTCGCCACGAGAGTATTATAACGCCCATGTTATACCAGCACTCGCCCGAACTTTAACAAGGGCACTGGCAGCAATAGAGAGGGGCCATATAAGGCGTATTCCACAGATTGAACGGTATTCAAGCCACGACTAACCGGCGTTTAATTTAAATTTAAAGGGCACTTAATCGTTGGTTAAGTGCCCTTTAAAATAGCCCGAAAAATTGCTGTCTATTTGTTTACCCGAAAAATTGCGGTTAGTCGCGGATCCCGAAAAATTGCGGCTGGTCGGCCTGACTGCCCGAAAAATTGCTGTCGGTCAGCTTCAATTCTGATCATGTGCCCGGCTCCACCGATTACGCATAGCAGTTGCCAGATCGTCACGGCTGTCCTTCTCGACCAGGAAAATAAAGAATTCCAGCTTAACGGATAGCTTAATAAGCATCTCGAGTGACAACCATTTGCCGTTCTCGATTTTTGACACAGTGCCCTCTGTTATCTCAAGCATAGCTGCAACATCTTTAAGCGTCAATTTCTTATCCTCCCTGAACTGTTTAACCCAGCTGCCAATAATTTGTCTAACCTGAGTAATGTACTCAGGGTTTATATTTCCTTTTTTCATACAAAAAAGCCAGGATACGCTCCTGGATAGCGAAAAAAATTAATAGATAATGTTGCTTATTAAAATTAATTCCATACATTTGCATCCTAATCGAACCGTAAGGAATTGAAATATGAACAAAAATCAATTTGATTTTGATCATTTAATTGAACCGCGGGAACCACGTTGATGCAGCGCCCGCAATGGAAAGCATCAGAAGGGAGGTCTTAATTGACCTCCCTTTTTTAGTTAAAGCTCATCGAGCTCACTCTTTAAGTAAACTTCGAAACTTTCAAAATGAGACGAGAATTGACTGCTGACAACACGGTACTTGTCAGTATCGTAAGTCCGGGTGCCATGTCCTTCGCTTATAAACTCAGCGTCTTCGATAGCCTGGTTAAGCTCTTTTACAAGTTCCTCATCGAGGATAAGTGTGTGAGAGGGTTCTCCCATGTCGGATTTTACAGTTACGGTCGCCCAATTATTTCCATCCCAATAATTAAACCCTTCTACCATATTAAAATAACCGGCGTAGTCTTCTTCGGTAAGCTGTTCAAATACATTGTCATACAGTTCCGAATTTTCATGCGAGTTAATAATACTTCCAATTTCGAAGGTATTTTCTAATTCTAACTCTTCAGCGACCTGATTCGCTATTTCAACAGCCTTTACTGTTCTCAGTTCAATGCTGTCGCCCGCCTCTTCGGGCTGTACAGCCTGACCATAATTCCCGTACGTGTCAGATAATTTTAAATCTTCCAGGGCAGTTGAAATCGCTAAGAAAGGAGTGTTTTGATTGTCGTCGTAATTTTTCTGAATAAATTGATAAGTTGTCATGATCGTAATTTTTAATTTGTTTGTAAAATTCCAACTGGTTCGATTATACCCGTGTAGCCGATAGGTCAGCTGTGTGAAATTACCACTCAGAACCTTCCTGTGAAGTAACAAGTTCGAAAAGCCCCTCTTTAATATAGACCTCAACATCCCACATGAATGATTCTTCGGAATAATCCTCGTCGTGTGTGATCGTTTTAAATTTCTTCAGGAAATCAGAATATCCCAGGAAATGATATTCGTTCACGAAAGCCGTAACAGTCCATGTGCCATAGCCAGTTAACCTTTTAATCATCGAAAACATGTTGTTTTCTGCTGCAAAATTGATTTGCTCAATCAATTCTTTGGCTAAATTAGAATCGAGCTGTAACACTTCATTCATATTAGCACAACCGTTAAAATTCTCCAATGCTTTTTCTAAAGTATTCATAATCCAAAGCAGACTTTACCGCCCTGCGCCGGGCCCTTATTGTTTTAAATTCTCCTCAAAGTTACATATAATTTCATTCACGTGCAAGTTTTTGAGCAAAATATTTCAACAAATCAGCAAAATATTTATAATTTTATCGTGCTGTATGCCATGAAAATTGCACAATTCGTTTTTAATTAAATGCACAATTCGTTTTTTCGATTATATTCAATCCGGGATAAATCACTGATATTTGTACTTTTATTGTTAAATAATGTTATTCTGAAAATCTTTTCAGATAGCTCAAACCGTCTGTTTATAAGACATTCACTCAAAATGAATGAAATAATTACAATTTGCATATAGTACTATGTATTGCAAGGTACTATGAGATAATATATCTTTGCATCCGTTAAACAATTGATTCCGGCAAAATGATAACATTAAACAACATAAACAAGACCTATTACACTGAAGCTACTTCGCTTCATGTATTAAAAGGTGTCGATCTTACTATTGAATCGGGTGAATATGTATCCATAATGGGAGCTTCAGGTTCAGGTAAATCCACTTTATTGAATATTCTGGGTATTCTCGATTCATACGATACGGGGGAATACCGAATCAATAATGTGTTGATTAAAAATCTATCGGAGAAACAGGCAGCGCATTACCGAAATGAAATGATTGGTTTTGTTTTTCAATCGTTTAACCTGATTAATTTCAAAAATGCCCTTGAAAATGTGGCATTGCCGCTCTATTACAGAAAGATTAGCCGTAAACGACGAAATATCATCGCTATGGAATATCTCGATCGCATGGGACTGAAAGACTGGGCCTATCATATGCCCAGCGAAATGTCTGGCGGACAAAAGCAGCGTGTGGCTATAGCAAGGGCAATCATTTCTGAACCCAAGGTATTGCTGGCCGATGAACCTACTGGTGCCCTAGACAGCAAAACTACTGAAGAGGTAATGCAGGTATTGACCGAACTCAATGCTTCGGGTATTACTACCATCATTGTTACTCATGAGAAAGCTGTTTCTGATATCACCCGTAAAGTGATTCACATTAAAGATGGTATTATTGGAAGTATCGAAACAAAATAATCAGTATAATGGATATATTACAGGAAATATGGTCGGGGCTCAAGCATAATAAACTGCGAACCGTTCTCACGGGTTTGTCGGTTTCCTGGGGAATTTTTATCCTGATTATTCTTTTGGCAGCAGGTAACGGACTCAAAAACGGGGTGACTTCCAATTTCAGCGACCGCGCAACAAATACGGTACAGATATGGCCTGGACGTACCTCTAAACCGCATCAGGGGTATCAGGCAGGAAGAAAAATGAGTCTGACCGACAAAGAACTTCAAAAAATTGATGAAAATGTAAAAGAGATGACCGACAGGACTCCCGTGCTTGAAAATAATCTGACAATTTCATACAAAGCTGAATCAGGAGCATATCCGGTAAGGGGTGTTACACCGCTCTATACCAGTATTTTTAATCTGAAATTTGATGATAATGGTGGTCGGTTTATTAATACAACCGATATGAACGAGGCGAGAAAGGTGATTGTTCTCGATAAAAAAGTGGTGGATGTTCTATTTAAAAATGAATCACCTCTGGGCAATTATGTACAATTGGGGCAGGTGATGTTTCAGGTGGTGGGTGTTAATACCAAAAAAGATAACTGGGGAGATGGGACCACCTACATTCCATTGTCAACTGCTCAGGCTATTTTCAACACGGATAAAAAATTCCGGAGTATAGCTATGACCGTTGACGGTCTCACCACGATGGAGCAGAACGATACCTTCAACATGGACCTGAAAAGAACACTGTCTCAAACCATGGTTTTTGATGCAGAGGATACTCAGGCCTTGTGGATTCGCAATTCGCAACGGGATTATATCGAAACAATGAAGATTTTCAGTGGGATAACGCTGTTTGTTTCCATAATCGGAATTTTCACGTTGATAGCCGGAATTGTGGGAGTGAGCAATATCATGCTGGTTACTGTGAAAGAACGCACCCGTGAAATTGGTATCCGAAAAGCCCTTGGAGCTCAGCCAGCACATATTCTGTTTTCTATTATTCTGGAATCCATACTAATAACAGCGTTTTTTGGCTATATAGGCATGATGACAGGTATCGGAGTTACTGAGGCTGTGAATTTTATTATGGAGCAATCGGCTGCTCAGAATCCATCAGAAACAGGCATGTCGGTGTTTAAAAATCCGACAGTGAATCTGACTTATGTGTATATTTCTACATTAATTCTGATTGTTGCTGGGATTATTGCCGGATATATGCCGGCCCGCAAAGCTGTTAAGGTTAAACCCATCGAAGCCATGCGCGACGAAAATTAAGGAGGATACTATGTTTGATCTCGATCGTTTTCAGGAAATATGGATTACCATTACGCATAACAAATCGCGTAGTGTGCTCACTGCCTTTGGTGTGTTCTGGGGAATGTTTATGCTGGTTGCCATGGTAGGCGCAGGTGTGGCACTCGAACGGGGTATCTCATCGCAGGTAGAAGGTTTTGCAACCAACTCCTGTTTTATTTGGGAAAACCGTACCTCTGAACCTTACAAAGGTTTTCGAAAAGGTCGTCAGTGGGAGATGCGAAACCGCGATATTACGTTGTTGCAAAAAACAGTGACTGAGATTCAATACATTGCACCTGTTATTTTTGGAGGTAGAGGTGAAAATAATGTGCTTCGCGACGATAAATCCGGCTCGTTTGGCGTTAAAGGAAATTTTCCTTCCTACAATGATATTGATAATCAGAAACTGATAACAGGCAGGTATATCAACGAAATTGATATTGCAGAGAAACGGAAGGTTTGTGTAATTGGAGAACGTGTTTACGAGGTGATGTTTCCACAAAATGAAGATCCGCTGGGTAAAACCATTCAGGTGAACGGAATTTATTTCACTGTGATTGGAGTTACCAGGAGTACCACTAATATTAATATCGGTGGTGATTCACAGGAAACAGTAGTGCTGCCATTTTCAACTATGCAACAGGCATTTAACATGGGCGACAGGGTTCATTTTCTCGCCATAACAGCTCAACCAGGGGTGAAGGTAAAGGTAGTTGAAGATAAAGTGAAAACGGTACTGAAACAGGCTCATGATATTTCTCCGGAAGATAAAATAGCTGTGGGCGGAATGAATATCGAAGATCAGTTTACAATGTTTTTATACCTCGGTATCGGTATCGCATCGCTTATCTGGATTGTTGGTACAGGAACGTTATTAGCCGGAGCAGTGGGTGTAAGTAATATCATGCTGGTGACGGTAAAAGAACGAACGCGTGAAATAGGTATCCGCAGAGCATTGGGAGCAACACCTTCGAACATTGTAGGACAAATCCTGACCGAAAGTGTAGTTCTAACCTTACTGGCTGGTGTTTCGGGGCTTATGGTTGGAGTCGGATTGCTTTCGTTGGTTGGAAAAGTGCTGGAACAAGCCGATGGCATGTTTAAAGATCCGCAAATCAGCTTTGGTGTGGGTGTTGGCGCACTAATCATACTCGTGGTTATCGGAACTCTGGCAGGTTTTATTCCAGCTAACCGGGCTATGAAAATTAAGCCTATTGAGGCAATCAGAGAAGAATAAACAAAATAAACATAGTTACTCATGAAGAAAATTTTTAAATTCATTTTCATTGGTTTGATAGCCCTTGGCGTAATCGGAACCTTTGTCTTTCTGTGGCAAAAGTCACAACCCAAAGTTAAAAGCTATGAGATAGTTACCGTATCAACAGGCACTATTCAGAAGAAAACGGTAGCTACCGGCAAAGTGGAACCACGTAACGAGATTCTTATTAAACCTCAACTTTCGGGAATCATCTCTGAAATTTACAAAGAAGCGGGCGACAAGGTGAAGGCAGGCGATGTGATCGCCAAAATTAAACTGATTCCCGACATGGTTAGTTTGAATGCTGCCGAAGCCAGAGTGGTAAGGGCTCAGTTATCGTTCGATCAGTCGCAACGCAATTTTCAGCGTGATAGGCAATTGTATGTTGAGAAAGTGATTTCGCGTGAGGAATTTGAAAAAAGTGAACTTCAGTTTAACAACGATAAATCGGAATTGAAGACTGCACAGGATAATCTTAGCTTAACCCGTGATGGTATTACCAGTGATAAAACCCTGGTGAGCAATACACTGGTGCGTTCCACCATCAACGGTACTATTCTCGATATACCCGTAAAAGTTGGTAATTCGGTTATCCAATCGAATAACTTCAACGACGGAACTACCATTGCAGCTGTAGCGAATATGAACGATATGCTGTTTGTAGGAAAACTCGACGAAACAGAGGTGGGACGTGTAGAAGTGGGAATGCCCATGGACATAACGATTGGTGCCATTCCCGGTAAAAAATTAAACGCACGCCTCGAATACATTGCACCCAAAGGTGCCGACTCAGGAGGAGCTATCATGTTCGATATGAAAGCTGCCGTTACTGTTACCCGCGATCTGTTTCTACGGGCGGGCTATAGTGCCAATGCTGAAATTATTTTCAATAAATCAGAAAATGTGCTTACTGTTCCTGAAAGCTGTGTAAATTTCAGCAACGATTCAGCTTTTGTGCATCTTTTAGTTGCTGAAGAACCTCAGTCGTTTGAGAAGAAACAGGTAAAGACTGGCCTTTCGGATGGTATAAGTATAGAAATAAAAAGCGGACTGAAATCGGGTGATAAAATCCGTGGAGCTGAAATTCTTGATAAGAAACAAGTTAATTAACAAGTTATGATGAAAACTAAACTAACCATAGTGTTGCTATCTATTGCTGTTGCAGGTATACATGTTTCAGCTTCACCAAAAGTACTGTCATTGGAGCAATGTATCGATTCAGCGCTAACCTATAACAGGAATATCCGGCAACAGGAGTTGAATCGTGCCAGCAGAGAGATCGCATACGAACAGGCCCGGGCTAACCTGCTTCCCAATCTGAATGCATCTGCCGGACAAAGTTTTATGTTCGGACGTTCGTTGATTGCCGATAATACCTACCGTGATGTCAACTCTTCTCAATCATCGTTTGGTATTGGTTCCAATGTAACCTTGTTTGATGGGATGCGTATGAAGTACAATATTGAAGCACGACGGGCAGAACTGCTTGCATCGAAGGCCGATTTGGAGAAAATTAAAGAAGATATCCGGTTGAATGTGACCGTTGCCTATTTGCAAGTGTTGTTATTAAAGGAAAACCGCCAGACTGCTGTTAGTCAGCTTGAACTTAGCCGTCAGAAGGTTGAACAGCGAAGTGCATTGGTTGCAGCCGGCAAACTTCCCGAAGGCGAATTGTTTGAACTGAATGCCCAACTGGCTAAAGAGGAACTCAATCTCACCCGGGTGGATACGCAGCTGAAACTGGCTTTGCTTGATCTGGCCCAGATTATTGAACTCAACGATTTCGAAAATCTGGATGTGGAATTGCCCGCCGCCATGAAAGAAGCTGAATTGAAAATACTGTCGGCAAATGAAGTGTATCAATCTGCTTTACTAAGCCGTCCGGAACTGAAAGCTGCCGAATACAGGTTGCAGGGAAGTCTGAAGAATGTGGAAATTGCCCGTGCGGCCTATCTTCCAACTTTGAACTTTGGTGCACAGGTAAGTACCGGGTATTACAACCTGGCAGGTGTACCCAATAATTCATTCAGTCAGCAGAGCAGAGACAACCTGAGTACTAACCTGGGGTTCAATTTACAAATACCGATTTTCAACCGCTTTACGACCCGTAATCAGGTGGCAAATTCAAAACTGGCAGTGGAAAACAGTCGTATTGAAATTGAAAATACCCGCATTCAATTGCGCAAAACAATAGAACAGGCTTATCAGAATGCATTGGCAGCTCAGGCCCGGCTTAGTGCGGCCCGGCGTTCGGAACGTGCATCACAAGAGGCCTATCGGTACGCTGAGCAAAAATACGAAGCAGGAAGGGCTTCGGTCTATGATCTTTATTCGGCAAAGGCTAATCTGGCTCAGGCCATCTCCGAACTTAGCCAGTCGAAGTACGAGTATATTTTACGAATTAACGTTTTAGAATTATTAAAATGAATGCAGAAAACATCAAGTCTCAAATGCGAAAAGGCTATCTTGAATATTGCATACTGCTGATATTGAAAGAGAAACCCTCGTATGCATCCGACATTATTACTGAATTGAAAGATGCAAAATTAATTGTGGTGGAAGGGACTTTATATCCTTTGCTCACCCGGCTGAAAAATGCCGAACTACTCGATTACCGGTGGGAAGAGTCGACTCAGGGTCCCCCGCGTAAGTACTACGAAATGACCTCCAATGGTCAGCTTTTCCTCGAAGAACTCGAAAAAGCCTGGGAAGAAATCAATTTAGTTATTCATCGTCTTAAAAGTAATAAAATCGAAAGTATATGAAAAAAACATTCACTATCAACTTGAATAATGTCGTTTTCCACATAGATAACGACGCATATGAAACACTTCAACAGTACCTCAATGAAGTGGAAAGTCGCCTCTCGGAAGGTGAAAAACGAGAAGTAATGGCTGATATTGAGGCTCGAATTGCCGAGTTGTTTATCGAAAAACTCAATAAGGGTAAAAATGTCATCAACCTTGATGATGTAGAGGCTGTAATTGGCATTTTGGGTAAACCCAATCAATTTGCAACCGACGATGAGGAGCCACAGGTGAATGAAGGCGACGCTTCACCAAAAGGTAACCCAATGGCTAGCCGGAAATTTTACCGCGATCCCGATAAAGCTGTGTTGGGTGGTGTTGCTGCCGGCCTTGCTGCGTTTCTCGGATGGGATTTAGCACTTATCCGGATTATACTGGTTGTATTGGTAATTATTTCTTATACAACACTTATACCTATTTATATAATTGTATGGATTGTTGCACCAGCAGCACGTACTATTGCTCAAAAACTCGAAATGCAGGGCGAACCTGTGACAGCGGATCGAATCAAAGAGGAAATCAATAACATGAAGAACTATGTCAACAGCGAACAGTTTGAACAGAAGACCAGTTCTGTTGGAAGTCGATTGGGCGAAGTGTTTAGTGGCATTTTTAAGGTGATATTCGGTATTATGGGCGCTTTCATGGCATTTGTAGGATTTATTGTGCTGGGTTCGTTGCTGTTTGTACTTTCTTTGTTTATTTTTGAACCTTCCGTTCTGACAGGTTTTACGCCAGATATTCAAATGCTTACCTCCACCCAGGCTACCTTGATGGTAATTTCTCTGTTGTTGGTAGTAGGTATCCCGGTGTTTGGTTTAATTTATGGTGCTATAAGGATACTTACCGGCAAAAAGAGGTCCAATAAATCACTCGGCTGGATTATGTTTGTTTTATGGTTGTTAGGTATCTTTATGATAGCTGGTATTTCTGCAAAAACCGTTGTTAATGTGGTACGTGGTGATAACGATCAATTCAGTTTTTACTGGCAGGATGATTTTCATGAAATCGATACCAACCGTCAGTTAGCTGTAACTGATTTTCACTCTATCGATGTGTCGGGAAATATAAAGGTGGAAATGACCAGAGATTCAATATTTTCGGTACAGGCAACAGGTGGGCCTACAGCACTTTCACACCTGCAAACAAAAGTAACCGATGGTGTATTGCATTTGAGTACCAGTCGTTTTCATGTCAATCGCGCTTTAACGGTGTTTGTTGTAATGCCCGAACTGCGTTCGCTTAAAGTGAGCGGAACCAGTGAAGTGAATAGTTATAACAACTTTACAACCGATTATTTGAACCTCGATTTATCGGGGATGAGTAAGGCTAATTTGGATGTTCACGTTAACAGGGAATTAAGGGTTCAGCAATCGGCTGCTACTCAACTTGACCTTCAGGGCATAGCCTATCGTCTGGTGTACGAGAGTTCTGGCGCGTCTCACTTGGATGCTAATGAGCTGATAGTGCACAACGCCCGCGTAAAAGGGGAAGGTGCTGTAGAGTTGAAGACCAATATTACCGATTCCCTGGATGTTCGAATGTCGGGTGCTTCAAACTTTAAGAATCGCCATCGTCCCGTTTATCATCATCAGGAAGTGTCAGGTGCCGCCAGCGTACGATTTAATTAATATTTTCCATTCCAAAGGAAACGCAACCAATCGCCGAGTTTTTTCTCGGCGTTGTTGTTTTGTACCTGCCAGATGCGGGCCGATTTCAATTCATCGGGCATAAACTGCTGATCGATAAAGTGATTCGGAAAATCGTGGGAATATTTATAATTGGTGCCGTAATTGAGTTCTTTCATCAATTTGGTGGGCGCATTTCGTAAATGTAGCGGTACGGGTAGGTTTCCGGTTTTTTCAACCAACGCTAACGCATCATCGATGGCCAGGTAAGCTGAATTGCTTTTGGGTGAAGCAGCAAGGTAAACCGTTGTTTCCGCCAGGATAATTCTTCCTTCGGGCCAACCGATTTTGTGAAGGGCATCAAAACACGCATTTGCCAGCAATAACGCATTTGGATTGGCCAGTCCAATATCTTCGGCGGCAGAAATCAACAGCCGTCGTGCAATAAATTTGGGATCTTCACCTCCGGCAATCATGCGTGCTAACCAGTAAATTGCCGCGTCGGGATCGCTTCCACGAATGGATTTAATGAAGGCTGAAATTATGTCATAATGTATTTCACCATCCTTATCATAAGCCATCGGGTTTTGTTGCAGCCGTTCAGTTACAGTTTTATTTGTAATTCGAATTTCGTTGGTGTTATCTGCTGAACAAACCAAGTCGATAATATTAAGTAATTTACGAGCATCGCCACCAGCAAATCGAAGTACAGCATCGGTTTCTTCTACTACAATATTTAGTTTCTTTAATTCACTATCGGTAGTGAGGGCGCGTTGCATGAGTTCTAGTAAATCTTCTTTTTCCAATGCTTTCAATACATATACCTGGCAGCGGGAGAGCAGTGGAGTAATGACCTCAAACGATGGATTCTCGGTTGTAGCCCCGATTAATGTTACGGTGCCATTTTCAACAGCCCCTAGTAACGAATCCTGTTGCGATTTGCTAAACCGGTGAATTTCATCAATAAACAAAATAGGACTCACACCTTGTGCAAACATCCGGTTCGCTTTTGCTTTTTCAATCACTTCGCGTACATCTTTCACCCCTGAAGTCACCGCACTAAGAGTATAAAAAGGCCGATCAAGCTGATTGGCAATAATTCGCGCCAAAGTTGTTTTGCCAACTCCCGGAGGTCCCCATAGAATAAAAGAAGCAATACGTCCGGTTTCTATCATCTGACGTAAAATAGCTTTTTCACCTACCAGATGTTTCTGTCCGATATAATCGTTTAAAGTGGCTGGTCGTAATCGCTCGGCAAGAGGTTGCATGGTGTTCTGAAACTAAGATGAACTGCAAAAGTAGAAAAAATTATAATATAAAAAGGGAAGTTTTGCTGTTTCGATAATTATTCCGATATTTGCAGGCTCAAAAAATTAATTTTAGTTGTAGAAATGACAAACAATGAAAACTGGCAGGAACGCCCTAAAAGAGTGGGTTCCGGTGCCGGCCGTGATGGTAAACCATTTGAAAAAAGAGATGTGAGATCGATACTGAAAGGTACGAGAGGTGCTGCAAAATTCAGCCCTAATCAATCTCGTGATAATGATCGTCCGTCGTTCAAGCCGGATTTTAGTAAGAGAGAAGAAAATAAGCAAAACTTTGAAAACCGGGAGCAACGTCCTTACGAACGAAGAGATTCCCGTCCCTACGAAAACCGGGAGCATCGCTCTTATGATAATCGTGAACAACGTCCTTACACTACTAATCGGGATTCACGTCCTTACGATAACAACCGCGAACCGCGTCCATATAATGCCAATCGCGAAGCACGTCCTTACGATAACAACCGCGAACCGCGTCCATATAATGCCAATCGCGAAGCTCGTCCTTACGAACGTCGCGAAGGAGGAGGTGGATTTTCATCCGACCGTGATTCAGCCGGTCGTCCACGCTTTAAAAGTCGTCCTCAGGATGGATCTGTCCCCACAGGTAGTGGTCGCCAACGTATCACCTTACGTAAATCTGGTGAAACATCCGATGGAAATTATGTAGAAACCCGCTTCGATACCCGCGATACTACAGGTCGTCGTCCGCGAATCCGTTCCGGAAATGTGGATCCAAATGCTAAATACAGCAAGAAAAAACAACTTGAATACCGTCGTAACGAGGTGGATTTTACCAAGCCGGTTCGTTTAAATAAGTTTCTGGCCAACGCTGGTATTTGTTCACGTCGCGAAGCTGATGAATTTATCCGTACCGGTGTTATTACCGTTAACGGTGAACTAGTGACAGAAATGGGTGTGAAGGTGATGCATTCTGATAAAGTGATGTTTCATAATCAGTTGGTACGATCGGAGCGCAAGGTTTATATTTTATTGAACAAACCTAAAGACACGGTTACAACTTCTGAAGATACACACGAACGCAGAACAGTGCTTGATTTGGTGAAGAACGCTTGTAGTGAGCGTATTTATCCTGTAGGCCGACTCGACCGTAACACAACAGGAGTTCTTTTGTTGACGAATGATGGAGACCTGGCATCTAAGCTGACGCATCCAAAATACGATAAAAAGAAAATCTATCACGTAACGCTGGATAAACCACTGGAAATTCCTGATTTTGAAGCTGTTCTGTCTGGAGTGACTCTCGACGAAGAAAAAATTGCTGCCGATGAACTGAATTTTATTAAAGATGACGATTTCCGTCAGGTGGGTATTCAAATCCATTCCGGACAGAACCGCGTAGTTCGCCGAATTTTTGAAAAACTGGGATATAAGGTAGTGCGACTCGACAGGGTCTTCTTTGCCGGATTAACCAAAAAGAACCTGCCACGCGGTAAATACCGCTTCCTTACAGAACGGGAAGTAAATATGCTAAAAATGGGAGCTTACGAATAAATCTCCAAAACGATTTCAAAAACTCCCTTGCTTGTTGCGAGGGAGTTTTTTTTAACTGTATGCGTAAAAATAATTCCATATTAAGCAGAATTTTACGCTGGGTCAGGAACCTGGTTGTTGCATTTTTTGTTGTGTCAATTGGCTGGACCATACTTGCAGGCTTTTTGCCCGTGCTTGTAACACCCTTAATGCTGATTCGCTCCGTAGAAGCTGTTTTTGACGGTAAAAAACCTAAAAACAGTAAAGAATGGGTTCCGATTGAAAAAATATCTCCTCATATGGCTCAGGCTGTTATAGCATCCGAAGATAATCTGTTTATGGAACACAATGGGTTTTCGATTGATGATATCAAAAAGGCTATACAGCACAACCAGAAAGGGAAACGACTAAGAGGTGGAAGTACTATTTCACAGCAAACAGCTAAAAATGTTTTTTTGTGGAACAAACGTTCCTATGTCCGGAAAGGTCTGGAAGCTTATTTCACAGTGCTTATTGAACTTTTCTGGTCAAAAAAGCGCATCATGGAGGTGTATCTTAATGTGATAGAAATGGGGGATGGTATTTATGGAACACAGGCAGCTGCTATGGAATATTTTGGCAAAGATGCCTCGAAGCTTACCAGGCGTCAGGCCGCAGCAATTGCAGTTTGTTTGCCTAATCCACGTAAATTCAGTCCGGTCAATCCCTCTTCTTATATTCGTCGGCGAACGAGTGCAATTGTATCTCTGATGAACAAGTTGCCTCAGTATAGGTTCGATGATATGGACCCTTCGAAATAATTTACTGAAATGGAAAATAAAACCATACAATTTCTGGATTGGGGGACTATTGAGTACAACGAAGCATGGCGTGAACAGGAAAAGTTGTTCGACCAATTACTGGGGCTAAAACAGGCTGGTGAAGCAACATTTAATTACCTTGTTTTTTGTGAACATCCCCATGTTTATACATTAGGAAAAAGCGGCGATGAACAAAATTTGTTGCTTAATTATATTCAGTTGCAGGCCCGGCATGCCTCATTTGTTCATACCAACCGTGGGGGCGATATAACGTATCACGGTCCGGGTCAATTAGTCGGTTACCCTATTTTCGATTTGGCCAATTTTGGAATAGGCTTGCGGCAGTATATTGAATGGCTGGAGGATGCTATCATCGAATTTATTGCATTGTATGGACTTAAGGGCGAACGCATGAAAGGGGCTACGGGTGTATGGCTCGATACCGACACCGTATGTGCCCGTAAAATTTGTGCAATTGGTGTGAGAAGTTCACGTTATGTAACTATGCATGGTTTTGCATTAAATATCAATACAGATTTAAGTTACTTTTCGCACATTAATCCCTGTGGTTTTACCGATAAGGGAGTTACATCATTATCCCTGGAAACCGGGTCTGAAATCGACTTTTCAGTTGCCAGCAAGGAGTTGAGAAATATTATTGAAATGAAATTTACTCATTGAATATTCACATTCTCAGCAGAATAACTTTTTTAACGTAAAATAATTGATTTTTTTTCGAAAAATAATTTGCTGGAGATAAAAAAACCAATTATCTTTGCAGTCCCTTTTGAGAGGAAAGGTGAAATTACGCTCTTTGAAATGATGCAATGAACAAGACAATGTAGTATAAGATAATGGGAAAATAAATTGAAGTCTTTGTCGATAGTTATTAGCGATAATAACAGGAAGAGACGCCAGGCTAAATAGAACATCATC
>JAVFAG010000011.1:45185-50644 GCA_034002585.1 Paludibacter sp. | reverse complement strand
GATAATCCATGAAACAAAGCTGTGAATCTGTAAAAATTCAATTCCGGGAAGAATTTAGCAGGAAGGTTTAGTTTAAGGTTTAACAATTACAAGAAAATCCTATGAACAAGATATTTAATTTCAGGCGCTTTTCCTTACTGGTGCGCAACGATTTATTAATCAACTGGAAACACTATGTACTGGGCTATATTGCGGTGTTAGCAGGGATGTTCCTGTTTATGTTGCTGATACTTTCCGATTCATGGACCCTCAGCGCCGATCGTTCCACTGTCGTGGATTTCCGGTTCAGCGACGACAGCTGGTTTGGCTTTGTAGTGGCCATGGTAGCCATTTATTTCATGGTCGTGTTGGTATCGTCCTTTGGAAAGCTTAAGGATAAAACACAGCGGGTCACCTTTCTGATGCTTCCGGTAACTTCGTTGGAAAAGTTTGTACACCAGGCCCTGCTCTTTTTCTTGCTGGGAGGATTGCTTTTTACCACGTTGTGGATTGATGCACAACTGGTTCGCGAATACATCATCTGGAGGTATGAATTCAGTGAGATATTTATTGAAATGTTTATTCCTTACAGCTTCTTCATGCCTTTATCGGGAGCCGGTTCAACATGGGAAGCCATTTCGATGGTATTGCTTATCATTTCACTTACCAGCTTTTTTATGATGGCGAATATTTGGTTCCGCAGGTTTGGATGGATAAAAATGGTAGTGGTGCTGGTAATGGCTTTGTACCTCTTCAGTGTGTGTGCTGTGGGATTGTCGTATCTGTTTTTTCCGGAAATGACGCAGGATTTCCGGGTTCACCTGCCAATGGTTACGATTCCGGGTACACAACTGGCTTTCTTCCAGGTTTATGCCTATGTGATGGTCGATATTGCCTGGATATTTTTACTGGCCATAGGGTATGCTAAATTTAAAGAAACAGAGCTATGAGCATCGATTTTAAATCCACGAAAGGGATATTTCAGCAAATGGCCGACATCCTGTGTCGCCGTATTATGGAGAATAAGTTGCCTCCCGGCGAACGGGTACCCTCGGTGCGCGATTTGGCAGCTGAGTTCGAAGTCAACCGCAATACCCTGTTGCGCACCTATTCGCTGCTCGAAGATGCAGGTATTATTGTAAACAAACGCGGTATTGGTTTTTTTGTGTCTGATAATGCAAAGGAGCTCATTCACAGTAAAGAACGTGTTGAATTTTTCGCCGACGAGCTGCCTGAATTCATGAAAAAAGTTGCAATGCTGGGAATTACAACTGCAGATTTGCAGGAGCTGATTGATTTACTGGAACGAAACACGACTGCTTAAATCAGATTGTTATGAAACGAGCATATGAACTCCACATATACAAGGTTTAAATGCAAGTTCCATGCGACCTTACAAAAACAATAATTACAGTATGAAAATGAAAAAAAGTTACCGATTGATAGTGGTATACCTGGTGCTGGTTGCGCTGGCCACTATTCTATTATTTGTGCTGAACAGGTATTATCAATAAAAATTAGAAATTATTAATAATCCGTTTTTGTGATATGCTTTCGATTTTCGTTAACTTGCAGCCCCAACGCTAGTACCATTAATTCACCTTTGTTTTGGGCCAAAATTTAATCTGGTTAACGACCTGTATCTTATTTGTCACTCTGGCATCCTGCCGGCCAACCGATCGAAATCCACTTCCGGTCTTTACCGTTGTGTCCACAACTTTTACCGATGAATTGCAGGCCGAAGGTACTGTTGAATCAGTTAATTCACTTACAGTCAATTGTCCGAAAGGAGCAGGCGGCACCATCGTTTTTTTAGTAGAAGACGGCACCCGTGTGAAGGAAGGGGATGTAGTTTGTCGCATTGAAGACCCGATGCTGGGGACAGATTACGAGGATTTGCTCATCAATCTGGAGCAAAACAGAGCTGATTTAAGTAAGACTTATGCCGATCATGCGCTGGAACTGGCCATCCTTGAGGCCCAAATTCAAAACAACGAAGCACAGAAAGCCATCACAGGTCTCGATAGTTTGCAGCTGGCCTTCACGCCCGGCAACCAGCGCCGCATTAAGGAACTGGAATTACAACAGTCGGCCATACAGAACTCACGGTTCGAAAAGAAGTTAAAGACGCTCAAAATCATTCAGCAAAGCGAACTCCGGAAGCAGCTCAGGGGCATTGAACGGGTGGAGTCGCGGGTGAAGGGAATGGAAGAACGCATCGCATCATTGACCTTGCGTGCCCCTCGGTCGGGACTGGTAGTGCGGGGCGTTAATCCCGTAAGTAATACAAAGTTTATAGTGGGCGATAATGCCTGGGAAGGATTGCCACTGGTTATTTTGCCCGATATGGAGCAGATGAAGGTGAAAATAATGGCCCCCGAAGGTCAATTCAAGCGATTAAAAATTGGCGATAAGGTTGAATTTTCGTTCGATGCCCAGCCCGATAATCTGGCTTGGGGCACTATTACCAAAAAGTCACCGGTGGGTCAGCCCATCAAGCGCCGTTCGAAAGTGAAGGTTTTTGACGTGGAAGCTTCGGTGGATAGCAGTCGGCACATTCCCACGCCGGGCATGAGTGCGCAATGCCGCATCATCCTTCAGCAACTCAGCGATACCTTGGTAGTGCCCCAAATTGCCCTTTTCGAGCGCGATTCGGTAAAGGTAGTGTATGTCGAAACGGCAAAAGGGTATGAGGTACGGGAAGTGGTTGCCGGCCTTTCGTCGCCTTCGGAAGTGGTGATTACAAAAGGATTAAAAGCAGGAGAGCGCATCAGTTTATTGCTTCCCGATGATCAGCTAATATTAAAAAATAAAACTAAACCATGAGACAAATCTATCTTGCAGGAGTGCTGCTTGCCTTACTGACAGGCTTTTCCTGTTCAGGAAGTAAAGAAAAAGCCGAAGAAGCTGCATTGGGTGAAGTTACCCGCGGAACACTTTACCTCGAATTGTATGAGGAAGGCGAGATTGAAGCCATTAATTCCACGAATATTCTCTCGCCGAATATCTCTTGGCGCTACGGCAATCTGAAGATTACGCAGATGGTAAAAGATGGCGAAGAAGTGGAAGCCGGCGATACCCTTATTGTTTTCGACCCCTCCGAAGTTAACCGAGAGGTACTGGATGCGGAATCGCGGCTAGAGATGAACCTGGCCGAGCTTGAAAAACTCGAAGCGCAGCATCAGTCGGATATGGAAGAACTGCGGGCCGATTACGAGGTGACCCGTCTATCACAGGAGATTTCACGCATTCGTTTCGAATCAGCGGTTCACGAAGCCGATATTCGTCGTAAAGAAATACAGCTAAACCTCGAAAAAGCGAATATAGCACTGGCCAGGGCGAAGGAGCAAATCGATAATCGCATAAAAATACAGAAAGAAGAAGTAAAACAGCGCAAGTTATCAATTACACAGGACCAGAATCGACTGGATGAAGCACAGGAAACACTTCAGAAACTGCATCTTATCTCACCAACGCCGGGTATAGCCATTATCAACCGTAACTGGAGCACAGGATTGAAATTTCAGATTGGCGATCAAACCTGGTCGGGATTTCCGGTGATTCAACTTCCCGATTTATCGGCTCTGAGAGCGGTGGTACGCATAAACGAAGTTGATATTGCCAAGGTGAAAAGCGGTTTGCAGGTGGAAATCAAGCCCGATGCTTTTTCCGATAGTATTTATTCCGGGGTAGTGACCTCGGTAGCCAATCTGGCAGTTAACAAGGAAGGTTCAACAAAAATCAAGGTGTTTCCGGTAGAAGTGGATATACGTGAGAAAAGCGAAAAGTTGTTGCCGGGCCTTACGGTAAGTTGCCGGATTATCATCGGAAAGGTTGAAAATGCTTTGTTGGTGCCCATCGATGCGGTGATGAGCGACGGGGTTCAAAGTTTTGTATACCGTAAAACAGTCTCCGGATACGAAAAAGTGGTGGTGGAAACAGCTGAGCGCAACTCCGACTTTATGGTGATTACCAAAGGTCTGGAGGAAGGCGATAAAGTGGCGCTAACTGATCCGTTTATGAAGGAAGAAGAAGTGAAAGCCAACGAAACGGAGTCATCCGGGGAGGAAGAGCAATGAAAGCAAGGTATGTTACTAAATATATCCCCGATAGGATGTACATTTCAGCAATGCGGGACCTTATTGGCAGGCTCACATCAGGTATGAGAAGAACCAGAGTGACTTTTGTCAGAATGCTTGCATTTCTTGTGCTGTCGTTGTTGGTTGCCTCTTGTGAGGCGTCCGGTGAATCCGATAAACAGAATGCCAAAAGTACCAACCGTCGTATCGTTGAAACAGGTGAACTGGCTGCTGTGAATTCACAAAGTTTTGTTATCCAGCGCTTTGGTCGTCGGTGGAACAGCTTTCGGGTGATTGGAATTCTGAAGCACGGCACCAAAGTGGAAGCGGGCGATTCGGTGATTCAGCTCGACCCCTCTGATATTCAGAAATACATTATTGACAGGGAAGGCGATTTGGAGAACCAGTTGGCAGCACTCGAAAAGATGTTGGTGGATCAGACGAATCGTCGCAACGACCTGGAGTCAAGAATGAAGACTGAAGTGGCCACTTACGAGTTGCGCAAGCTGGAACTGGAAGCCGCCCGTTTTGAGTCGGAGCGTATTCGTACAATAAAAGAGCTGGAATTTAAACAGGCGACCATTGCATTCGAACGGGCCAAACGACAGCTGGAGCTCAACGACATAAAAGAGCGCAGTTCGATTAAGATACAACAAATTCGGGTGAACCGGTTGCGGGAAGATGTACGAACAGCTTATGAAATACTTCCGCAGCTAACTATACGAACACCTTCATCGGGAATCTTCCAGGTTGCCTACAATCGACGCACCCGCGAAATGGTAAAAGTCGGTGATGAGCTCTATCAGAATAGTGCGATTGGTAGTGTGCCCGACCTCACCTGGATGAAAGTAAAGACTGCTGTTAACGAGCTGGACTTTATTCGAATACAGGATGGGCAGAACGTAAAAGTGCGGCTCGATGCCATGCCGGAACTTGTTTTCGACGGCAAGGTAGCCTACATTGGCAAGCTTTGCCGAAAGCTGGATGAAAAATCGAAGCAAAAGGTCTTTGATGTTGAAGTTAACCTTCTCAAACCCGACGAACGGTTAAAGCCCGGTATGACTGTAAGTTGTGAATTTATAACCGATTAAAAAGCTATGCAGTACGAAGAAAATATAAGGGTAGCGCTGCGTGCGCTGGTCGATCATAAATTCCGGTCGTTTCTGACCATGCTGGGAATTATTTTCGGTGTGGCATCGGTGATTACCATGCTTTCGATTGGCGAAGGAGCCAAGCGCGAAGCCATTGCCAAGTACCAGGATTTGGGTGTCAATAACATCATTATCCGGGAAAAAACCATGACCAATGATGAGCTGGAAGAAGTGCGTGCCAAATTTTCTCCGGGGTTGTCGCTGGAGGATGCATCGGTTATTCGTGCTATGGTTCCGGGTGTAACGCATA
>JAVFAG010000011.1:31490-45085 GCA_034002585.1 Paludibacter sp. | reverse complement strand
AACATCATTATCCGGGAAAAAACCATGACCAATGATGAGCTGGAAGAAGTGCGTGCCAAATTTTCTCCGGGGTTGTCGCTGGAGGATGCATCGGTTATTCGTGCTATGGTTCCGGGTGTAACGCATACCGCATCGCAATCGGAAATAAGCCTGGATGTGAAGTACAGCGATCGGTCTGCTAAATCGACGATTATCGGGATTACCCCCGAATTTACCGAGGTTCTGAATTTTACAACCGGCAGTGGCGCTTTTATCGACGAAGAGCAGTACCGCCGGCGAATGAAGGTATGTGTGCTGGGAGCCGGTGTTGCAACGACTTTGTTTCAGCGTGAGGATCCTATCGGAAAAATGGTGAAACTCGACGATCAGTGGTTCGAAGTGGTAGGGGTATTGCAATCGAAGGCCTTGTTTACCGAAACAGTGGGCGAACTGGCAGCCCGCGATTTGAACACCGACATTTACATCCCGCTGAGTACGTTCCTTAATCGTTTTACACACGAAAACCTGTTGGCCAGTGAAATTCAGCAGATCACGGTTAAGGTGGATGGTTCTAACCAATTGGTTGAAGCTTCGAAGCTCATTAACAGCATCCTGCAGCGGCATCATTTCAACAACGAAGATTATAGTATTGTAATTCCGTATGAATTGTTGCGCCAGGAAGAAAAGGAACGCCAGATTTACAACTTCCTGCTGGGAGCCATTGCCGCTATTTCGCTGGTGGTGGGAGGTATCGGCATTATGAACATTATGCTGGCCACGGTGATGGAACGTACCCGCGAAATTGGAATTCGTCGTGCCATTGGTGCCCGAAAGGCCGATATTATGAGTCAGTTTGTCACCGAAGCGGTAGCCATCAGTATCACCGGTGGTCTTATCGGAGTAGTACTGGGCATTAGTTTGTCGCTGTCGGTATCGCTTTTTACCGATGTTAAAACCGTTATTCCACTGTATTCGGTGGTAGTGGCCTTCGCTTTTTCAGTAATAGTAGGCATCAGCTTTGGCTATTTGCCAGCAAAGAATGCAGCCAATCTGAAGCCCATTGAATCGATTCGTTACGAATAAATGAAGAACTATGCTGATAGAAATACAGAGACTCTATAAAAATTACATCATGGGAGAGGTGGAAGTGCCGGCCCTGATGGATATCAATCTGAAGATTGAGAAGAATGAATACGTGGCCATCATGGGTCCGTCGGGTTCCGGTAAATCTACTTTAATGAATATTCTCGGATGCCTGGATACGCCCTCTCAGGGGCATTATTTATTTAATCAGGTGGATGTGAGTGAATTGAACGATGATGAGTTGTCGGCCATGCGCAACCGCGAAATTGGTTTTGTATTTCAGAACTTCAACCTGTTGCCTAAACTAAGCGCGTTGCAAAATGTGGAGTTGCCGCTGGTGTATGCCGGCATTGCCAAACCCGACCGACACGAGCGGGCTGTGCAGGCACTCGAACGCGTAAAGCTGGCCGACAGGATGGGACATAAGCCCACCGAGTTGAGTGGCGGACAGCGGCAGCGGGTGGCCATAGCACGGGCATTGGTGTCGAGGCCGGGAATATTGTTGGCCGATGAGCCCACGGGAGCGCTCGATTCGAAAACCGGAGTGGAGATTATGGGCTTGTTCGAAGAGCTTCATAAGGAAGGAAATACCATTATCCTGATTACACACGAACAGGAAATTGCTGATTATGCTCATCGTACGATACACATTCGCGATGGAAAAATCCATTCAGACACCCTGAATAAAAGATAATTATACTATGAAACGAGCATGTAAATACTTTATATAAAAGGTTTATATGTGAGTTCCACACTACCATAAAACTAGTATTTCTGTATGAGAAAATTGATTTTTAGCACGTTTCTGCTGATGAGTTTCCTTAGTTTCGGGGAAACCTATGTGCTCGATCTGGAGCAAAGCATTGCTGTTGCCAGGGAGAAAAGTTTCAGTATGCTTAGGCTGGTTCAGGATTTCAAAATTGCTGAAAACAACCTGAAAGCGGCCACAAGTCGGTTTAAAACACATATCGACCTGAATATAACCTCTCCGGAATACACCGAAACCATTCGTACGTTTGAGGATAGTACGGGGTTGTCGTTTTATCCGGTGAAACGACTGAATTACCAGACTGGACTGGTAGTGAATCAGCCTTTGCCCACCGATGGTAATATTTACATGCGAAATACTTTGTACAATTTCGACGATTTTTTCAGCAATAACCGACTGACGCAGATGAATATGCGGGTAGGGCTGACGCAACCTCTGCATTCCTTTTACGGTTACAATTCTATTCGATCATCTTTCCGGCAGGCCAAACTGGCCTACGAACGATCGAGCAAGCAGTTGAAACGGGAAGAGCTGAACCTGGTGTACGATGTGAGCAGTGCTTTTTACAATCTGCTATCGGTGCAAAAGAGCGAGGAGATTGCCCGTCTCGACCTGGATCGCCAGCTGGAAGCCTATGAAATTGCACGCAACAAATTCGAAGCCGGACTAATTCGCGAGGTGGATGCCTTGCAGATGGAAGTAGACCTGGCGGAATCGCAGAACAATTACGACCTGGCGCTGGTGAATCAGAATTCGGCAGCCAATTACTTTAAGGAGCTGATAGGATTGCAGTTGGCTGATAGCGTGGTGCTGAGTACACAGTTCGATTACCGGGTAGTGATAGTGGATCCGGAAAAGGCCGTGCGACTGGCGATGGCCAACCGGTTGGAGATCCGTGAACAGGAGATTCAGGTGGAACTGAATACGATGAGTGTGAAACAACAGAAGGCCGAAGGGATGATACGTGCCAACCTGAATGCTTACTACGAGAAGGCCGGAGTAAGCACTCAGGATATTAACACGCAGTTGCGCACGGCGTTGGGCAATGCCTACAGCGATTTTCTGACCCGACCGCAGAATTATGGAGTGGGATTGAACATCACCATTCCGCTGCTCGACTGGGGTGAAAACAAGGCGCAGGTACGTGCTGCAGAAGCTCGTCTGAAGCAGAATATTCTGCGTAAGGAGGAGGTTCAGCGGAGCATTGAGCGGGAGGTGCGTAACCTGGTCGACGATTTAAACAGTAGTCTGAAACGCTTACAGTTGCTGGAAAAAAACCTGAAGGTTGCAGAAAAGAGTTTTGAAATCACGCGCCAACGATTCTCGGATGGTGATATTGACTCTCAGGCACTGGCCCTTGAGCGCAACCGCCTGAACAATGCGTACAATTCGCACCTGCGGGCCTATATCAACTATCAGCTGAAGCTGGCCGATATTATGCGCCGCACGTTTTACGATTTTCAGAAAGATAAGGCTATAGATTAAGGCTGGTTCATGCCGGTTCGTGAGTTAAAATCCAAACTTCCGGCCCTTATACCCCTTGTGTAAGATAAATGGTGTAACCCACGTACATCAGGAGCAATACAATCGCTTCCCAACGGTCGAGCTTGTGCTTTTTGCCGGTAAACATGGCAAAAAACAACAGCAGGGTGCCAACTGTCAGCAGCAACAGATCGGTATTGAAGACAGTGCTGAAAGATATTGGATTTATTACAGCGCTTACTCCCAGAATCAGGAAGATATTAAAGATGTTGGAGCCGACTATATTTCCAACAGCGATGTCATTATTCTTCTTAATTGCTGCCACTACCGAAGTTGCTAATTCAGGGAGAGAGGTTCCTGCGGCAACAATTGTCAGTCCAATAATTTTTTCACTGATTCCCATCGCACGCGCCATATCCACAGCACTGGTCACCACCAGTCGTCCTCCGGCTATTAACGCAGCCAATCCGCCGATTATTAACAAGGCCATTTTCCATCCCGGATATTTTTTTGTAACTATTTCAGCATCTGCAGGATCTTTTTTGAGTTGATTAGCTACATACCACAAAAACCATCCGAAGAATACCAGCAGGATGATACCGTCTAACCGACTGATAACTCCCTCAGCTCCTGAGAATATATCATTGGCAAAAATAAAGAGGAGTGCCACCGCCAGTAATGAAAAGGGGATTTCCTTCCATACGGTACTGTGTTGCACCGCCAACGGTGTAATAATGCCGGCAATTCCCAGAATAACCAGCAAATTGAAGTTATTACTTCCGATGATATTTCCAAGAACGATATCGTGGCTACCCTGAGCAGCTGCAAAAACGTTTACCACCAGTTCCGGTGCCGAAGTTCCGAAAGCAACGATGGTGAGGCCAATGGCCAGGTCGGATACATTGTATTTTTTAGCAAGTGCCGATGCACCACTAACCAGCCAATCGGCTCCGAATACCAAAAAAACGAAGCCTGTAATTAATAATAAAATCTCTATTCCCATTGTTTACTATTGTTTTTGATATTGTTCCGCTGAATTGAAAAGTCCCATTTGCGCACGCATCAGGTTGGCCGATTTCAATACAATGGATTTTGTTTCGTTTAAAAGATTGAGATAAAGGATGCTATTGCGGGTGCCACTTTCTTTTTCCTTTGTACGTGAAATCTGACGTTTAACAAGATTTGCGTACAAATCGAGAATGGATGCTCTTCGTTCCTTGATTTCTTTCAGCCCTGAATAGTCGCTGGTTTCAATCATGGTGTTGAAATCGTTGAACAAGTCGATTAATTCATCACCCAACAGTCGCATATCCTCAATTTGTTCTTTGGTAAAGCCTTCGTGGTTGTTGTCGATAAACCGATAAGCCGATTCGGTCATATACCGTAATGCAATCGAAATTTCATAGAAGTAATCGACCAGCTGCACATAAAACTGCCCGGTTTCCAATGCATCATGTTCCAGTTTCTGTAAAGTAGGCAACACCTCATACGAGCGACGACGTTTTGAACGTCCATGAAACTCGTCGGCCACTTTGTACAATTTCATCAGACCTTTTCGATCTTCAGTAAACAGTCCGTCAAGCAAACCTTTGTAGATTTGAATGGTTGTCTGCACTGAGTCCCTGAATTCACGGGTGCAATTTTCTATAATATCACTGCCCGAATCCATCAGTTTTGCATCTTCCTGAACTTCCTTTGCTTCTCTTTTCTTGTGAATCCGTGTAAACTGTAAAAAGAGAACCACTACAAGGGCAATAGATCCGGCTACAGCATATAATCCGCCGTACATCAGAGCAAAGGCAACAAGAGCTGCAATGGTGAAGGCCACAAAGGCAGTGAGGAACCAGCCGCTAATAACCGTTAACACTCCTGTAATACGGTAAACAGCACTTTCGCGTCCCCAGGCCCGATCGGCCAATGATGACCCCATGGCTACCATGAAGGTGACATAGGTAGTTGAAAGTGGAAGTTTAAGCGATGTTCCCAGGGAGATTAACAAAGCCGAAACGGTAAGGTTTACAGAAGCCCGTATGAGGTCGAACGATTCTTCACCTTTTTCACCTCCGTTAAGTGGAGAGAAGCGACGGTCGATAAAGTTATTGATGCTCTGTGGCAGTAGCTTTTCAATTTTTTTGTTGAATTGAATGGCACGCCGAACAATCGTACGTGAAGCTACGGTGGAATTGAAGCGTTCCATTCCATCACCCTGTCGCGAAAGGTTGACTTCTGTTTTCGTAACTGTACGTGCTTTTTTCGAAAACCACAATGCCAGTACCATAATAATTCCGGCACCAAACAAATAGCGCCAGTCGACATTTACCGGATCCGATAATCCCTGCATCATCAGGGTCTCAACATTCCCGCCCGAAGCTGCAATCCCGCTGGCAATTTCATACGAGCTAAGGCCAGCCATAAATACTCCGATGAAGTTCACCAGGTCGTTGCCGGCAAAGGCAAGAGCCAGCGATGCGGTTCCCAACAAAATAATTATCTTAAGAATATTTACTTTGAAAACATGTTGCAGAATGGACATTACTACCGACCAGCCAATAAAGGTGAACAGTAGCATCATGCCAATGTTTTCCTGCATAAGCAGCATATTCTCCTTCGAAATCAGTGTAGTCCCTTTTAATCCCTTGAAAACGGCAAAATAGCTTATGGCAGTGAGTGCCAGGCCGGTCCATATCCCTCCGAAATACAAAAAGGTTTTTTGATAACGGAAAGAAAACAGCAGTCGGGAGAGCCACATCACCAGGGTTCCGACGGTAAAGGCAATAACAACCGATACCAGGATCCCTGAAATAATCCCCATGGTTTTGCCGGCGTTGATGTAATCGATGAGCACGCCGGCATCAGTTTGCCAAATGTTGAACAATGCAACGGCAACAGCTGCACCCAGCAGTTCGAATATCAACGAAACAGTGGTTGAAGTGGGTAATCCGAAGGTGTTAAAAACATCCAGCAGAATAACATCTGTAACCATAACTGCCAGGAATAGCATCATGATTTGGGGGAAAGTGAACATTCCCGGATGAAACACTCCGCTGCGGGCAATTTCCATCATCCCGCTTGAAAACAAGGAGCCGACGATGATACCAATGGAAGCAACAGTAAGGATAACCCAACGCGGGGCAACCCTTGAACCAATTCCTGAATTCAGGAAATTTACGGCATCATTGGCAACCCCTACCACTAGGTCGAGGGAAGCTAATGCCAACAATACAAGTACAATGACAATGTAGATTGGGTCCATAGGAGTATAAAAAAGGGGATTGTATATAAAAACAATCCCCGGTTTATTAAAGTTTAAAAATATTGAAAACGAGTGCAGTCTGTTCGCTTGTCAGTTCCTTTGCTTCCGTTTGTACTTCGAATTCAAAAGGAACATACTTCAGGAGTTGAAGCACACAAATTGACTTATTAGGTGTATATGCAATACGTAATTTGATGCCTTTGTCGATGGTTTGGCGTACTTTTACCAGTTCGCTGTATTGTTCATTTTCAAGGATACGGGTTACCTTCATTAAATTTTCTGCGTCGAAGAATACTTCCTTGTAACCGATTTTTGCGTTTCCGGGAACATGAAAGTAGTATCTTTTACGAATGAAAGTGGCCAGTAATCCCCATACAAAAAAGCCAATAGCCATGACAATAAGAAGAGCGCCTCCCATACCTCCTTCGGTATTTACCATGGGTACCAGTGCCACTGATACTCCACCTGCTGCCAGAGCTAATATCCCAATTAGAGGAGATTTTTGCTTTGTAATTATAATGCTGTTATCGGTCGTGTCGAATTTTTGTTCTATTGTTGCAAATTTTGTTTCCATAATTTTTTTATTTTGATTGAATACCATGATTGAATAAGCCACAGAGACTTGCTCAGGGCTGAAAAAAGTAATACGCTGAAAACGTCAGGGTATCAAATCAATAACTTACGAAGCTCGTAGAGGTAAAAGCCAGCTTGTTCAAGCTGTGTAAGATGGAATAAATAGGTGTTGCGGCTAAGAGCCAGTTTCCCTGCAACCAGCTGGCAGCTGTGGGCCAGTCTGAAGTCGTCGTTATCGGACAGGATACGTGTGGTGGGGCCGGCAGGAGGTTCTACAGGCCGCACTCCGGGACCTTCACTGTTGACAAATGGAGGGAGAAGTTGATCGATGCTGACAATGAGTGGTTCGTCTTCGGAGCTGCTTTCACTGGATTGAATTGTTTCCGATTCCCCGGTTGGTAACTCTGGAATTGAGACATAGAAATGCAACTGAACCAGTAGCAACAAAGCAGTTACTACCATCAGCCATTTCGTGTTATATGTCAGTTGTTTACGCATAAATAAAAATGCACCCCGCTTATTAAAAACGGAGTGCAAAGTAAAGCAATTTTTATCAATTTTACAAGTTTTTATCTGCCTGTAAACTGATTTCAGGTTGAATCAACATCTTTTAATATACCCCCTGAAGTAATTTGTAACAGAATTGTAATACTTAATGAACTTCAAAAACCTGATCGAGCGGTTTGCGTACTTTCGGAGCAAACTGAGCCTGATCGTCGTCGGCGCGATGTCCAAGAGTAACCACTACAACCGAGCTTGCATCGGTACCTTTCAATCCTAAGATTTCGTCGAAAGCTGATGGGTCGAAGCCTTCCATCGGACAACTATCGATGCCCAGCGAAGCCGCTGCGTCGATCAGATTTCCTACGGCAATATAGGCCTGACGTGCAGCCCAGTTGTGCTTGTCGGCAGACGAACGGGGACCGAATACACTTTTCATAAAATCACCGTATCCTTTCAGAATATCTTCTGAAATGCCTTTTACCTTTGCCGAAAGA
Source organism: Paludibacter sp. (assembly GCA_034002585.1). GTDB lineage: Bacteria > Bacteroidota > Bacteroidia > Bacteroidales > Paludibacteraceae > Paludibacter. The sequence continues at coordinate 36,948 of JAVFAG010000011.1, read as the reverse complement.
GCGATGTATTCATCAATATGCTGATCGGTGAGATCGTTGAAGGCGGTAAATACAAACAAATGCGATGCATCGGTGATTTGTGATTGTCCGAAGGCGGCAGCTTTCAGTTTTTCTCGCAGTTCGGGAGTTTGCACATCCAACACGCGGTAGGGTTGGAGACCATAGGAAGATGCAGTAAGGTTTACAGCTTCTTTCAGGGTGTTAACATCATCTTCGGTCAGTTTCTTTGTTGCGTCAAATTTTTTTGTCGCGTATCTCCAGTTCAATAATTCAGTTATCGTTTTCATACTTTATACTATTATTTTTTGTTGTTTTTATTTGATGATGCAAAATTACATCCTTTCAAAGCTTATTGAAGTACAAAAAGTAGTTGGTGTATTGCAAAAATCCGATATGCGGTGTTTTTGAGAAATTTTTGTATTTTTACGGGGAATCTGCTGACGAACCGCTCATGAAGAACATGCTGAAAACATTTGCCATCACCCTGGGGTCACTGCTTTTGCTGGTTATCCTTCTGTTTGTGAGCTTGTTTTATGCAATTCAACAGGAAGGGTTTCAGAACAAAATAAAGGATATCGTGCTACCTTATCTGGAAGAAAAGTTACAAACGCGTGTACAGCTTGAGCGTATTTCAGTTCGTTTTCCGGATAAAATTGTGTTGCAGGGAGTAGTGATTGAAGATTTGCAGCAGGATACGCTTCTTGCTATGCAGGAGCTTGTTGTGGATATCAATATGCGGCGCTTGCTCTCGTCCGAACTGGTGGTGCATCATATTGGCCTGGAAGGTCTTCGTGCAATTGTTTACCGAATTAGTCCCGAAAGGTATAACTTTGATTTTTTGGTAGATGCCTTTGTTTCCCCCGAACCACCTGATTCGGTTGAGGAGGATAGCAGCTCGTTGAATCTGAAAATTGAGCTGAATACTCTAATTTTCAGGGATGTACATCTTCGTTTCAGCGACGATTCGCTCATGCATGTGGTTGCACAATGGGATCAGCTGGATATGCAAATTGCTGAGTTAGATTTGTACCGGGAGCGATATGGTTTGAAGTTGATCGACTTACAGGGAGCTACCCTGGATCTTCGTATGCCGGGTGCGAAGGTAGTAAAGAAGGGTTTTAATCCTGAACATATACGGTTGAAAAGGCTGAATGGAAAGCTAAAGGATGTGGTTTATCATCCCGATACGATGGCAGCTGTACTGGAATCGCTTTCGTTTAGCGAACAGTCGGGCTTAACACTCAACCAGCTTTCCATGAATGTTTTGCTCGATGCTCATCAGCTCAGGGTAGAAGATTTTTACCTGCGAACTCCCCATTCAAAACTTCAAAATTTAACCATTTTACGATTTGACTCTATCGGTCAGTTGTCATCCGACCTGTCGAAGATCAATATAACTACACGGTTGAACAAGAGTTTTCTCGGATTGCGCGATGTTCAGCTTCTAATGCCTGATCTGTCGGTAGGGGAGGGTATGCGTCTGCCTCCGGTGATTAAAGCCGATTTGGATTTTAAAGGCACCATCGATTGTTTTAAAGCTAACTTTAAAGTTGATAGTGATTTGGCTGGTTTAAAAGCAATGGTCGATATGACATCGGTTAATCCCGATGCTCCGGCTGGTTCCATCGATATTGCAGATATGTATTTTTACAGCGACTCCTTCAATATGGAGCTGGAAAAGGTCAGCCTGCTTGCTGTGGCGCAGGGGCGACAGAACCGTTTGGATGTTGACTTTCCTTTTGCCACTTTGCGGCTCGAAGGCGATTACAAGCTGACTCAGCTCGGCAATGTGATCAACAATCTGATGGTGAAGCATTTTAATGTATCCAATGCACGCTATTTGCCGGAAGCTAATCAACAGTTTAAACTTGGCTTGAAGGTATGGGAACATTCTTTTTTGAAACCCTTTCTGCCTGATTCGCTGTGGTTTGATCCCCTGAATTTACAAATTAGATACCGTTCAAAAGGTAAAAATCTGGAGCTTCAGGCGGATATTCCATCGGTGCAACTGGGGGCGTTGCAGTTGAGCGAGCTGAGTCTTCAAATGTTGACGGCAGGCGATGCACTGACTTATTCTGTAGGTTTACAGGAAGTTCGTCAGGGTGATCTGGAGGCGCCGCCCCTGTCTCTGACCGGCAAATTGCTGAATGATGTGGCTGATTTTAGTCTGTTGATGCGCGATACGGTGAATAAGGAAGAGAACCGGGTTTCGGGAACTATAAACTTAGGTAGTTTTAAGAAGGATTTAAGTAGACAACGGTCGTCAATTGAGATGGGTAATTTGCCGACAGATGGTCTGAGTGAGAAGCAAATGGCTGTATCATCTGGTTCGATAAGTTCGCAATCCCCACTCGTTCCTCCTCTTAATCTTGCCCTCACTATCGATCGTCTCGCTCTTAAAAGCCTGGAACCTTTTGCTGCCGACTATATTGCACATACTTCCGGATTCTTTTCAGGCACAGTCAATATCGACGATGTGATGGGTGCTATGAAAATCACCGGCTCTCTAAATGTCAACGACATCGCCCTGAAAATTCTCATGCTCGACGAGACTTTTACAATGCCTTTGGATGAAATTCAATTACAGGAAGACGCTGTGGTTTTTAATGACTTCGACATTATGGATGAAAAAGGGGAAAAGCTCACGATAGATGGCCAGATTGGCTTTCACCAGTTTCAGGATTTTAAGTTCGATTTAACGGTACGAACCGATAATTTCAGGGCACTCAATTCAGGCGCTGGTACTAATGATTTGTTTTTCGGTGATTTATTCCTGGGACTCGATCTGAAAATTACGGGTGACCTCGATTTGCCTGTAGTGAGTGGTCGGCTGCAGGTTAACGATAAGAGCAAACTCACTTTTATTGTTCCTCAAACGGATCCCACCCTTACCGACCGAACAGGTATTGTGGAATTTGTGACTCCGGGTAAGGATGTCAATACTTCAGAACCGCTCGTTGCCCATTCGCTCAAGCAAAGCAATATTAACGGAATGGATGTGGGGGTGGATATTGCCATCGATAAAAATGCCGAACTTACCATGATTATTGACAAAGTGACCGGCGACTATGTGAAATTGAAAGGAGAAGCCCTGCTCAGTGGCGGTATCGATCCTTCGGGAAAAATTTCGCTGACGGGTCGGTATGAACTGTCAGAAGGTATGTACGAATTGAATGTGAGTCTGATTCAGCGGAAATTTGCCATTCGAAAAGGGAGTTACATTCTCTGGACCGGTGATCCGCTATCGGCACTAATGGATATTACTGCTGAATATGAAACGCGAACGGCTCCTTTGTCGTTGGTGGAAAGTAGTTTAGGTGCGGCCAGTCAGGAAACGCGTAACCGTTTTCTCCAACGCATGCCTTTTGTTACAGAACTTAAAGTTACGGGTGAGTTGATGGAGCCGCAGGTAAGTTTCGATATTGTTATAAACGATGAGGACTTACAGATTAGTCCCGAAGTGCTTTCAACCACCAACGCACAACTGGCCCGATTACGCACCGAACCTGCCGAATTGTATAAGCAGGTGTTTGCGCTCCTGTTGTTTAATCAGTTTTTAGCCGAAAATCCGTTGAATTCGTCGAGCGGCGGTAGCACCGACCTGATGATTCGCGAAAGTGCCGGCCGCATTATATCGCAACAATTGAATCAGTTAGCCGGCAATCTGGTAAAGGGATTTGAACTGGAGTTTGATGTGGATGCTATCGACGATTATTCAACCGGTGTGCGCGAGAGCCGTACCGACCTCAATGTCGCGCTATCGAAACAATTTTTCGATAACCGACTGAAAATTACCGTTGGGAGCAGCTTTGGATTGGAGGGTACGCCTTACGAAAACCAATCATCGACCAATATCGCCGGAAATTTTAAAGCCGATTACCTGATAACGCGTGATGGTAGGTACCGCTTGCGGGCTTATCGGAAAAATGAATACCAGATGGCGCTGTTGGGGGAAGTTATTGAAACCGGGCTTACTTTTATGATTACCATGGATTATGATACCTGGAGTGAGTTAATTTCAAAAAGCCATCAATAATATTTTTATGAGAAAACAACTCTTATTTATCATTACTGTAATGGTTTTTACCGCTTGCGATGCTACCCGGCATCTGGCAGAAAATGAACAGTTATACGCGGGCGCTGAGGTGCTGGTGGAGAGTGAGGTGTTAAGTAAATCAGAAAAAAAGCAGATTGAAGTTTTTGCGGAAGGCTTGATTCGACCGCGCCCCAATAGTTCTGCCCTCGGTATTCCTTACAAATTGTTGGTCTATCAGGCTACACAGCCCCGGGAGTTGACTACCGGCAGGGATTGGCTGGCAGGTGTTAAGAAATGGCTTCAGAATGAATATGGTGAAGCGCCGGTGTTGTATTCCCGTGTCGATCCGTCGTTCGCCAGCCGGCTGATACAGAATGAGCTCGACAATAAAGGTTATTTCCGGGCACAGGTTGTTTCGGATACCTTACAAAAGGATAAGAAAGTGCAGGTGAACTATGTGGTGAGACCAGGTCGTGTTTACAGGATTGGTGAGGTTCAGTTTCCGGATACTAAGAACGCTCAGGCTGAAGCTAATCCTTCGACTAATAGCACTCTGGCTGAAGCAAATCTGCATTTAAAGAGCACACTAACAGCAGATAATCCTTCGGCTAAAAACACTCTTGCTGCAGCTATTCAGGCTACACAGGAATCTTCGTTGTTGCAACCCGGCCTTCCCTACAACCTGGAACGGATTAAATCGGAACGCCTGCGCATCGACGAGCTACTGAAAGAACAGGGTTTTTACTACTTCAATCCCGACCACCTGCTGGTGCAGGCCGATAGTACAGCCGGCGATTACAGGGTAAATCTGAAGCTGATTATTAAGCCGGAAACACCGCGATTAGCCTACGAACAATTTTTCGTTCGGAATATCAAAATCGATCCACCGCAGGATTTTCGTCCGGGGATACTTGAGGAGATGCTTTCTTTTCAGCGAAATAGCTTGTACAACCGCACCAACCACAACCTGGCCCTGCACCGGCTGGTGTCGATGGGCAATTTTCAGTTCGTGCGCAATCGATTTGTAGTGGCCGATACTACCGGCAATTACTTAGATGCAATTTACAATCTGACTCCTTTCCCCACTAAATCGCTGAAGGCGGAGCTATCGGCACGAACCAATTCTGCCAACTACAGCGGGACGGCGCTCACGGGCAACTGGAGTCATCGCAATGCATTCAGGGGAGCTGAATTGCTGAATATCTCCCTGTTTGGGTCCCTCGATTTTCAGATGGGGCAGGGAACAGGTTATCATCTTTACCGAACCGGTGTGGAGGCCAGTCTGGTATGGCCGCGTTTAGTGGCGCCTTTCGCTGCGACACCAACCGGTAAATTCATCCCGAAGACACGAGCTGCACTGGGCTATGAACTCCAGCACCGTGCGCAACTGTACACCAAACATCAGTTCAACGGGTCGTTTGG
>JAVFAG010000011.1:0-31390 GCA_034002585.1 Paludibacter sp. | reverse complement strand
GTTTAGTGGCGCCTTTCGCTGCGACACCAACCGGTAAATTCATCCCGAAGACACGAGCTGCACTGGGCTATGAACTCCAGCACCGTGCGCAACTGTACACCAAACATCAGTTCAACGGGTCGTTTGGCTACCAGTGGAAAAGCTCTCCCCGGGCGGAACACCGGCTGATGCTGACAGAAATTACCTATGCTAATCCGGCCTATGTATCTGAATACTATAAAAGCCTGATGCGAACTGACCCCGGTCTGATTAAAAGTGTGGAAGAGGAATTAATTCTTGGCCCTTCCTACAGTTTTGAATTTACCAATACGATGCAAGAGCAACGGACACATCGGTTTTATTCGAGAAGTTCGGTGCAGACCTCCGCGGTTTTACTGGGCCTGCTCACTGGTGTTTCACCACAACAAAGTACTCCGAAAACGTTCTTAGGAGTTCCATTTAGTCAGTTTTTACGTTTTGAACAGGAATACCGGCATTATAACCGTCTGCATCCGTCGGTAGAATTGGCTGGTAGAATACTGGCAGGTGCCGGCTTGCCTTATGGAAATTCGGTGGCCCTTCCCTACGCCCGGCAATTCTTTATTGGGGGTTCATCCAGTTTGCGTGCCTTTCCGGCCCGGTCGGTTGGTCCGGGTACTTTTCGTTCGCCCGTTTCCGGAGGCGGCTTTCTCGCTGATGAGTCGGGTGATCTGAAACTGGAATTGAACGCTGAGCTGCGGGCCAAGCTGTTCAGCTTTGTTCACGGTGCTTTGTTTGTAGATGCCGGCAATGTATGGTTGCTCAACGAAAGTCCGCTCAAACCAGGCGGACAAATTTCCCGGGATTTCCTGAACGAACTGGCCGTTGGTACCGGTGCGGGCATTCGTCTCGATTTTACGATGATAGTGGTTCGTGTCGATTTAGCGGTACCGCTTCACAAGCCCTGGCTTCCGGCCGGTAATCGCTGGGTCGGTTCTGAGTCTGACTTTGGCACATCCACGTGGTGGAAAGCCAACCGCATGTGGAATGTGGCGATTGGCTATCCGTTTTAGTTAAGGCTTTTTGAGCCTGTTTATCCGCTGAATTAAAAGCTTTCACCGCAGATAAATTGTTGCTATGTAGGAATCTGCGAATGTTCTCTTACCATTTCAGCGGAACCTCCATCAATACTATCCGGGCATCCGCTGTGGCTTTGAAATCCACCTGTGTGGCTTCAGTAATTCCCAAACCGTCGCGGCGACCCAACAACTGACCTGCTACTTCAACTTCGCCTTCCAGTACAAAAACATAGAGTCCGTTACCTTCCTTCTTCAGTGTATATTCGGTGCTAACACTCTTGTCGAAACTGCCCAGGTGAAACCAGGCCTGCTGATGCACCCAAACGCCCTGTTCATCACTATAAGGCGACAAAATCTGATAAAATGAATTGTGTTTCGCTATGTCTTTCAGCGTAATCTGATCGTAACGGGGAGTTACGTTTTTCGTTTCAGGAAAAACCCAGATTTGCAGGAAGCGAACTTCATCGGTAGCCGAATTGTTGTGCTCGCTGTGGTACACACCGGTGCCCGCGCTCATTACCTGAACTTCGCCTTCTGAAATAACGGTGGTATTGCCCATGCTGTCCTTGTGCCTCAGTGATCCCGAAAGGGGAATCGACACAATTTCCATATTGTCGTGGGGATGTGTTCCAAAACCCTGACCTCCTGCAACAGTATCGTCGTTTAAAACCCGGAGTGCTCCGAAATGAATACGCTGTGGGTCGTAGTATCCCGCAAAACTAAAGGTGTGAAAGCTGTTGAGCCATCCGTGATTGGCATGCCCACGTGTTGTTGATTTGTGCAAAATTGTCTTCATATCTTTTTTTGATACAAAGGTACTAGCACAACACCGGACCTTTACTACAAAAAATCGTTGCTTTGTTGTAAAAATCCGGTGTAAGCAATTTTTGTGGAAAATAATGATGAAAATCCTGTAGCAGAATTCGTAGTTACGAATCACTGCTTCAGGGTGTTTCTGTTACAGTACAGAAGTCCTGCTAACAGACTTAATGCAGTTCTTCTGCTTTCTCTACATATTCGTCGATGATTTTCTTTACCTGCAGAGGCGTTACATTCCCAAATACCTTACTGCCTATCGATACTACCGGAGCCAGCGAACAGGCGCCCACACAACGCAGTGTCGATAGAGTGAAAATGCCATCTTCGGTTGTGCCTCCGACTTTCACTTTCAACCGACGTTTGAATTCGTCGAGAATCAACTCGCTGCCCTTTACATAACAGGCCGTTCCCATGCATATGGAAATATCGAACTTCCCTTTGGGAACCATCGTGAAGAAGGAATAAAAGGTCACAACCCCATACACCCGTGCATCGGGGATGTTCAGTTCGCCGGCTATAACATGCTGAACCTCTACAGGAAGATAACCCAGTGCATCCTGTGCTTCGTGCAACACGTTAATCAGTTCGTGTTCGTCGTTACGGTATTTTTTGCATAACTCCACCAGAAAATTCCGGCTGCTTTCCGAAAGTGTTGCCATATCAGTATTTTTTATCAAAATAATGGGTGTGTAATAGTAAATGTGCCAGATTGCTCATCGGAGCTCCCAGGAAGTTTTTGTACAATGCCTGGATATAGGGATTCTCGTGCGACTTGCGCAACTTCTTCGAACCATCTTCGGAGTACAAAGCCAGCTGCCGTTTTTTCAGAATTTCCACATGTCCGTGGTGGTAAGGCTGGCCTCCTCCGCCGATACATCCTCCCGGGCACGACATAATTTCAATGGCATGGAAATGACTTTTTCCACTGCGGATATCTTCCAGCAGCTTGCGGGCATTTCCCAGTCCGTGAGCGATACCTATTCTTAAAGGCAGTCCGTCGAAATCGATGGTGGCTTCACGCAATCCATCCATCCCGCGGAGTTCTTCGAATTCCAGTTTGGGTAAGTCTTTGCCTGTATGTACTTCATAAGCTGTACGCACCGCTGCTTCAATCACACCACCTGTGGTTCCGAAAATAACTCCTGCACCGGTCGATTCACCCAGTGGCTGGTCGAAATCTTCATCGGGAAGCATATTCAGATCGATGTTACACAACTTGATGAGTCGCGCCAGCTCGCGGGTCGAAAGTACAATATCCACATCGGGATTGCCATTTTGCTGGAATTCCGGACGGGCACGTTCGTATTTTTTTGCCAGACAAGGCATAATCGACACAACGATTAAGTCCTTACGGTCGATTTTCAGCATGTCGGCGAAATAGGTTTTGGCAATGGCGCCAAACATCTGCTGCGGGGATCGGGCCGTCGACGGAATATCGCGCATATCGGGGAACTGGTGTTCGAAGAAATTCACCCATGCCGGGCAGCAGGAAGTAAGAATCGGTAGTTTTACATCCTTGTCGCCTGCAAGATAGCCTTTCAGACGGCGCAGCATTTCGGTGCCTTCTTCCATGATCGTAAGGTCGGCAGCAAAGTCGGTATCGAATACATGGTGGAAACCCAGTCGGCGCAGTGCGGCAACCATTTTGCCGGTAACAAGAGTGCCCGGTGCGTTGCCGAACTCCTCACCCAATGCGGCACGCACTGCCGGAGCGGTTTGTACGATAACTGTTTTCGTGGGGTCGTTGATTGCACGCACTACCTTGGCACTTTCATCAATTTCGGTAAGCGCCCCGGTAGGGCATACCGCTACACACTGACCGCAGAAGGTACACACCGAATTAATCAGGTCTTTGTCGAAGGCCGGTGCCACCACAGAATGAAAACCGCGGTTCACAGCGCCCAGACAGCCAACAGTTTGCACTTCGTTGCACATCATTTCGCAGCGACGGCACAAAATACATTTGTTCGGATCGCGCGAAATAGCAGGAGAATTGCCTTTGCGAACGTGTGTTTTTTCGCCTTCATAATGCAGTTCGCGGATTCCCAACCGGTCGGCCAGACTTTGCAGTTCACAGTCGCCCGCCTTGGCGCAGGTAAGGCATTCGGCCGGGTGGTTCGACAGGATTAGTTCCATCACCGTGCGGCGTGCGTTAATCACCCGCATCGAGTGCGTTTTGATATCCATACCGTCTTCCACTTCCGTACAGCAGGAGGGAACCAGGTTTTTACGTCCTTTTACCTCCACCACACAAATGCGGCATCCTCCGGGTTTATTTTCAATATTTATATCGTGCAATTTCATGTAACACAACGAAGGAATCTCAATTCCAATGCTCTGAGCGGCTTCAAGAACCGTAAGCCCTTTTTTTACAGAATGTTGTGTATTATCGATGGTGATTTTAACGCTCATTTTTCAGAAGATTTAATTGATGATGATAGCATTGAACTTACACTTATTAAAGCAAATGCCGCATTTGATACACTGGTTATCGAGAATGGTATGCACTTCACCTTTGTCGCCGTAGATGGCCTCCACCGGACAATTGCGGAAACATACCGTACAACCTGTACATTTATCGGCCACTATCACATAGTGAATCAGTTCTTTACACTGGTGAGCATGACAGAAATGTTCATCGATGTGAGCCACGTATTCGTCGTGAAACTGGTTGAGTGTCGATAATACCGGATTGGGCGATGTTTGTCCCAGTCCGCACAAGGATGTGTCTTTAATTACTACGGATAAATCTTTTATCTTCTGAAGATCCGACATATTGGCTTTTCCATCGGTAATGCGTTCGAGCATTTCATGTAGGCGCTTGTTGCCGATACGACAGGGTGCACATTTTCCACAGGATTCGTCAATCGAAAATTCGAGGTAGAATTTGGCCATCGAAACCATACAGTCGTCTTCGTCGAGCACAATCATACCGCCCGAACCCATCATCGATCCCGCTTCCAGCAGATGCTCGTAGTCGATAGGTGTGTCGAGGTACTGTTCGCTAAGGCATCCACCCGACGGTCCGCCGGTTTGTACAGCTTTAAACTTCTTAATTCCCTTGATACCACCACCAATTTCGAAGATGATTTCCCGGAGGGTGGTTCCCATGGGCACTTCAATGAGTCCGGTGCGTTTGATTTTTCCGGCCAGGGCAAATACCTTGGTTCCTTTCGAAGTAGCAGTGCCAATCGATGCAAACCATTCCGAGCCATTGCGGATGATGGCCGGGATATTGGCTAAGGTTTCAACATTGTTCACGCAGGTAGGTTTGCCCATGTATCCTTTTACTGAAGGATAGGGTGGTTTAAAGGTCGGCTCACCGCGCATCCCTTCCATCGAATGAATAAGGGCCGTTTCTTCACCACAAACGAAAGCACCGGCACCGTACCGAATTTCGATATCGAAGCTGAAGCGTGAATTCAGAATATTTTCTCCCAGGAAGCCTTGTTCGCGGGCTTGCTGTAATGCAGTTTTTAATCGGCTGATAGCCAGTGGATATTCAGCACGGATATATACCAGGCCTTTGTTGGCGCCGATGCTGTACCCACAGATGATCATGGCTTCTATCACCGAGTGCGGATCGCCTTCGAGCACCGAGCGGTCCATAAAGGCACCGGGGTCGCCCTCGTCGGCATTACACACCACATATTTCACATCGCTTTTCGATTTGCGGGTGTTTTCCCATTTCAAACCGGTAGGATAGCCACCGCCTCCTCTGCCGCGCAAACCCGACGCTTTCATCTCTGAAATAACTTTTTCGGGCTTCATGGTAACGCATTTCATCAGGGCTTTGTAGCCTTCGCGGTCGATATACTCCTGAATATTCTCAGGGTCAATCTCCCCACAGTTTTTCAGGGCAATCTTAAACTGTTTTTTGCTGAAATCCCCTTCCGGAGGAATAATCCCTTCGGTTTTGTCGCCTTTCAGCAGGAAATGATCGATGATGTCGCGTGCGCGCTCTTCGTTCACATTACCGAAATACACGGGCTCGCGTCCGGGAAGGGTAATGGAGATGGTAGGTTCGGCATAACAATGACCCATACAGCCGGTTTTCACCAGTTGGGCCGGATAGTTAAGCCTGGAAAGCTCTTTATCGAATAAATTCAGGATGTCCTGCGTGCCCGAGGCGATACCGCAGGTGCCCATGGCAAATTTAATAATGGTATTTTCCATTCCTTGGTTTTTTTATGGTGTTTTAAGGAAGTAGCAGATGCAAAGATAAAAAATATTTTGAAATAAAGAAATTTTTCCGTAATCATTTAGAATGAAAATAAGTTAGCTGATTTGGTAATGATTACGAAGCAAAAACGTACAAAATAATCCCCTTTTGTGTACAATACAGACCCCGATATTGAAAAAAGAAATCTACTTTTGTAACTGAATAATCGCTAAAAATTTATACAATGCGTACTACTTTACTTGCAGGTGCTCTTACTATGGCCACCGGAACCCTTTCGGCAGCTGATCATCCGAATATTGTTTTAATCATAGCCGATGATTTGGGCTATGGTGATGTAAGTGCTCAGGGAGCGACAGCCCTGCAAACTCCCAACTTCGACCGTCTGGCCAACAGCGGTGTGCGGTTTACCAATGGTTATGCTACCTCAGCTACATCCACACCGAGCAGGTATGGATTTTTTACGGGGATGTATCCCTGGAAAAATGCGAATGCGGCTATCCTGCCCGGCGATGCTCCGTTGATTTTCAGGGAGGATGAATTTATACTTCCCAAAATGCTGCAAAAGGCGGGTTATGCCACGGCGGCTATCGGCAAATGGCACCTGGGAATGGGGCGGGGCGATAATAACTGGAACGAGCCCGTGAAGCCTGGTGCGCGGGAAGTGGGTTTCGATTATTCGAACCTGATTGCGGCTACCAACGACCGCACCCCGACGGTGTATGTTGAAAATGGTAATGTAGTAGGTCTAGATCCATCGGATCCGCTGTTTGTAAGCTATGTGCTTAATTTTAAAGGCGAACCCACCGGAAAAACCCATCCTCATCTGCTAAAAATGCATCCTTCGAAACACCAGGGTCACGATAATTCCATCCACAATGGCATTTCGCGTATTGGCTATCAGAAAGGGGGCAAAAGCGCGTTGTGGACCGATGAGGATATGGCCGATTATTTCACCGAACTGGCTATTGATTTTATTGATGATAACAAGGAGAAGCCGTTTTTCCTGTATTTTGGACTGCATCAGCCGCATGTGCCCCGCACGCCAAATTCCCGTTTTGTAGGAAAAAGCGGGATGGGACCGCGGGGAGATGCCATTCTGGAGGCCGACTGGAGTACGGGTGAAATCATCAACCATCTGGAAAAAAGAGGTTTGCTGGAAAATACCCTGATTATTTTCTCGAGCGATAATGGTCCGGTGCTCGACGATGGGTATCAGGATGATGCCGTAGAGAAACTGGGGAATCATCAACCTACAGGTGGTTTAAGAGGTGGAAAATACAGTTTGTTCGAAGCGGGCACGCGTGTTCCGTTTTTCGTTTACTGGAAGGGTAAAACCCGGCAGCGGGTCTCGGATGCTTTAATTACCCAGCTCGACCTGATGGGTTCGGTAGCGGCATTGGTGAAGCAACCTCTTCCCGAAGGGCTCGATACCCGCAACTACCTGGATGTCTGGCTGGGAAAATCGAAAAAGGGACGCGAAGAAATTATCCTGGAGGCTCAGGGACGACTGGCCCTGCGCAGCGGCGACTGGGTGTATCTGCCACCTTACAAGGGTGAAGATCGAAATATCACCCAAAACGAACTGGGTAATTTGCCGCAGGGAGGATTATTCAACCTGAAGAAAGACCCGGGCCAACAGGTAAATTTGATACAAAAGGAAACAAAGCGGGCAGCAAAACTAAAAGCACGTTTTGAAGTACTTACAAAAGATAAAAAAGTAGCTCAAACCGTGGTTCCTGTTTCGAATTAACGTATTTTTCCGGGGTAAAACTGTATATTTGCAGGATTAATTCAATAGATTGTATAAAAATGGGAAAAACGATTCAATTTAATCCGCTGACCATGCCCACCTATGTGATGGCAAAACCGGTGGGTTCAATCTGTAATCTGAACTGCAGTTACTGTTATTACCTGGAAAAGGAAAATCTATATGCCAATCGTAAGTCGCTGCATATGAGCGATGATACGCTGGAAACGTATATTCGTAGTTATATCGAATCGCAACCGGTACCCGAAGTGTTGTTTACCTGGCACGGTGGCGAGACCTTACTTCGCGATTTATCCTTCTACAAACGCGTTTTGGAATTACAGCGCAAGTACGGCCGGGGCAGGCAGATTGACAATAGTTTGCAAACCAACGGGACATTACTCAACGATGATTGGTGTAAGTTCTTTAAAGACAATAATTTTTTGATCGGAATTTCGATCGATGGTCCGGAGCATTGCCACGATGTGTACCGCAAAAACAAAGGGGGCCGGGGTACTTTTAAACAGGTGATGAAAGGTATTGAGCTGCTTCAGAAACACCAGGTGGAATTCAATACCCTTTCGGTTATCAACAATTACAATGTGGATTATCCGCTGGAGATTTACAATTTCTTCAAGGAAATCGGCAGTTACTACATGCAGTTTTCGCCCATCGTGGAGCGTATCCGCCTGCAGGATGCTCCTTCGGGACTCAAGCTGATGGCGCCCGAGGAAGGCGATGATTTTGTGATTGCGCCCTGGACGGTCGATCCACGCAAGTTTGGCAAGTTCTACATCGACATTTTTGATGAATGGGTGCGCAACGATGTGGGCAAGTATTACGTACAGATTTTCGATGCCACGCTGGCCAATACCGTGGGCGAACAACCCGGAAGCTGTATTTATGCTGAAACCTGCGGTCATGCATCGGTGATGGAGTTCAATGGCGACCTGTATTCCTGCGATCATTATGTATTTCCGGAATATAAGTTAGGCAATATCAAGCAGAAAACGATTTTCGAGATGATGTTTTCGGAGGAACAAAAACGCTTTGGAGCTGATAAACGTGATACGCTGCCTACACAGTGTCGCGAGTGCGAATTTCTGAAGCTTTGCAATGGTGAATGTCCGAAAAACCGTATTAGCAAAACAAAGACCGGCGAGCCCGGATTGAACTACCTCTGCGCTGGTTTTAAGATGTACTACCGCCATACCAAACCCTACATGGAGTTCATGGCCAATGAGTTGTACTTCAAACGGCCACCATCAAATGTAATGTTTTGGGCACGGGAGCAAAAAAAGTGACAGATGAACGTTGTACATAGTGCCTCGACCTGTTCAATCGATATAACAAACAAAACCGGTACAAACATTCCGTTGTCGAAAGTGCTTCGATCTTCACTGTCGATACATTTCAGTAAAACTAGTTCAAACCAATAGCTTATATATGTTTTTAAAACTGATTTCCATTCCATTATCGCTGATAGCCAGTTTTTTATTCCTGTTTTACCTGTGTGTGTTCCATGTGGTACAGGTGATAGCCTTACGGTTTTTTGGGTACGAGGCTCACAAGAAAAGTGTTGATGTGCTGAACTTCTTTTTGCTCAGCGTTGTGTATGTTCTTTTTGGTTCTGCTAAGGTGACTTTCAAGGCTCCACTTCCTGAGGGAAAGCCCTTGATTTTAGTGGCGAATCACCAGGGGATTTTCGACATCATGACCATGGGTTGGTTTCTGCGAAAGTATCATCCAAAGTATGTGGCCAAGATTGAATTAGGAAAAAATATCCCCAGTGTATCGTTTAACCTGAAATACGGGGGTTCAGTACTTATCAATCGTAAAGACCCTCGCCAGGCAATTCCTGCTATGAAGCAGATGGGTGAGTACATTCAGGCTACCGGTCGCTCAACTATTATTTATCCCGAAGGTACCCGCTCTCGCGATGGCCGTCCGGGCCCTTTTGCCAACAATGGCCTGAAAATGCTTTGCAAATACGCTCCCGATGCGTACGTTGTCCCAATGACCATCAACAATTCCTGGAAGATATTCAGGTACGGTGGTTTCCCGCTGGGACTGGGCAATCGGATTACCCTTACCGTACACGAACCGATGGCGGTAAAGGATTACGAGTTTAACGAGTTGTTTGAGAAAACGGAAGAGAAAATCGTAAACGCAATTATTAATGATAAATGATAAATGATTAATGGGTGGTATTGTTGAAGCGATATACATTTAATCAAATTTTGCAACTGCATCTTTAAATGTAAATCGCGTCTTGTTCGTACCCATTAATCATTAAACATTAATCATTAAAACTCGCTTCTGCCAAAGGTGCTTTCAGTCTTTTTCGTTTTTTGATTATTCGCATTTAACGAATACGAAACGCCCAGCTCGGCTATCGTGCCGGTGCGGTAGTAATAGGTTTTCTGATAGAAAATCTCCGTGGCAGCGCTGTTGTAGGCACGGGTATCCAGTCCTTCCACATTCGAATTCAAAATATCCAGTACTTCCAGCGAGAAGTTCCACTTGTTGAGTTTAGCCGGTGCGTAGTTGAGAGCAGCATTGGCCAGGTACATCATGAAATTGTTTCCCTGAGCAGTTACGGTAGCCGACTTGATGTCGAAATCGGCTGTCAGTTTCAGCTCTTTGGTTAAGCCGATGTTGGCATTTCCTTTCAAACTCCAGTTCACACTGCTGTTATCTTCCTTATAGCCAAATGCTTCACCCTGTACCCTGAAATGGTACACCGATCCTCCTACAAAGAATTTTGTACGCTTGCCGGCCTCGAGGTTCGCATTCACTTCAATACCTGTTGAGCTGGTGTTTCCCGAATTGGTAATGCTTCGTATCAATACCATTTCCTGGTCGTACACCGTATTCACCCTGAATAAGGCATTGTCGACTCCGCGGTAGAAACCGGTTAAACCAATTTTCTGTTTGCCCAGGCGCGTTTCGTAGTTCAACTCAACATTCGAAATGTACTGTGGTTTAAGTCCCGGATCGCCCACCACATATACTTCGAGGTGACGGCGGTAGAGAAATGGTGCCATGTCTTTTACGGCTGGTCGACTGATACGGCGATTGGCCGCAAAATTCAGTTTGTTTTTATCGTTTAGTTCGTATGCCAGGTGCATTGACGGAAACCAGTCGGGTTGCTGTACGTCGTAGGTCGAAGCAGCGGGACGGTTAAAGATGGAAAAATAATTCGGATTATCAATCTCCATGGTTTGATCAGTGTATTCGAACCTCATTCCCAGCAGGTACTTCAGTTTATTCCAACTTCCACCGTAATCGATATATGCTGCATACAAAATTCGGGTAAGGTCAACGCCATTCTCCAGCGCTGTGTAGGCATTCATCTGGTTGCTAACGAAGTTCAGCGTGTCGTACTCGAAATTTCCGGCAATGTTGATCAACTGGGGTTGAAAGCCCAGACTCAACCTGCTTCCGTTATCAAAATCACGGGCATAGTCGATTGAAAATCGAAATGCATCGAGTGGCGTTTGATCTTTTTGATTAAAATGAAGTGTTTTGGCACCTACAGCATTGGTCGATTTGTTGAAGTTGAAGTTCTCATTGTCGAGTTCGCGCGACAGGTTCGAATGTTCATACAGAAACGAAAGCGTCAGTTCTGATTGATCCGTCAGTTTTTGTTTCAGGTCGACATTGGCCGTATGAAAAATCCCGTAACGGGTATCGGTATTGGGGTTATAGACCCAGCTTTCGTTGGTTTTGTTGTTTTGAAATTTATCCGCTGTGAATATATTGTACAGGTAAAAAGCTCCACGTCCTTCAGTACGGTTGCCATAGAAGTAGGACGCCGAAAGCTGTGTATTCTTCGAAAAACGATAGTCGAAGCCAGCGTTGGCCGAGAAATTTTCGTACCATTCGGGACGTTCGCCCGCCGCAATCATGTGTTTAAACAGACCGGTGTTTTTATCGAGAATGCGCGCATCGCCTGTACGGTCGCCATTCACATTTCTCATTCCATAATTGAGTCCTCCGTACAACGAAAGGTTTTTCTTTCCATACATTACATTAACCCCTCCGGTGTAGCGGTTGTCGGTGTTCAGGTAATTGCTGTACACATCGCGGGTATTCAGCCAGGGAGCACCTCCCAGCGTACCGTTAATGGCAACCGAAAGCCCGTCGAGTCCCACTGTTTTAGTGGTGATGTTGATGATTCCACCTTTACCCTGAGCATCGTATTTGGCAGAAGGAACCGAAATTACATCAATATTCTCAATGGCATCACTCGAGAGCTGTCCAAGCAACATCGAAGGTTCGAGCTGGGTGGGTTTTCCGTTGAGATAGACCATAAAATCGGTGGTTCCCCGTACCGACACTTCGCCATCTGCTGAAACCGAAATCGAAGGCAGTTTATTTAAAACATCCACTGCGGTGCCTCCACGGGCCGTTTCGAAATCGGCAGCCCGATAGGTTTTGCGGTCGAGATGGGTGGTTTGTGTCGCAGCCATGGCTGTAATCTCAAGTTCTTTCAATGCAATACCCGAAACTTTCAACCGGATATTTCCGAGATTAGCAACTGGTTGTTGACGGTTCAGTTTTACCCCCTTAATTGTATCGGTTTCGAAACCAATAAAAGAGACTACCACCGCATATTCATCGTATTCGAGTTGGTTTACCGAAAATGCTCCCTTGTTGTCAGTGACGGTTCCCAGCGAACTGAATTGATTGTTTTTAAGGATGGAGATATTGGCAAATGGAATGAGCTCACCGGTTCCGGCATCTGAAATCACACCCTGAATACGTCCGTTTTTTGCAAGTATTCCCATCGAAAAAGCCAGTATCAAAAGATGAATAGAAAGAAGTTTTTTATACATGTTTTTTAGTCTTGTGATTTGGTGCTAAACAAGCAACAACAAAGAATTGTTCGGTTTTCAACACAACCTGATTTTTCAGGTACAAAGAACCGCCGGAGAAATGAAACATTTTTCCGGCGGTTGATTTGTGAAGCGTGTCAGGTAAACAGGCTCTTTTTATTGAACTATAAACTTACCATTCAGACTGCCTTTTTCTGTCGTCAGCTTGTAAAAATACACACCGGTAGGAAAAGCGGTTGAAAGGGTAGTCGTGGTCTGTGTAAGCTGTTCACTCCTCATCATACGACCTGAGCTATTGTAAATATACAACTGAGTTGACTGATTTGCAGGTAGCTGTATTTCCAATCCATTGCCAGTATGGTGGACGATAGCCAGCTGGTGATCCGACAGCTTGTTAAGTGCTGTGGTTGGATTCACACAGGGCGTTTGCATGGTAACAGTTACAGCCGCCGTGGTTAAAGCACCGCTGGTAGATAAAGCACGACCCAGCAATACGGTTCCGTTTTTAAGGTTGATGGCTGCATTGTTGACAACAATTACGCCTTTAAATTCCGAGAAATCGTTGATTTCAACGGCTCCGGTAACTTTCCAGAATACATTCTTGGCATGGGCTCCATTGGTAAGAATCACTTTTGCAAAAGTACTGGTCGATAAAGCTCCCGTAATCTGAATTACAAACACGGCATTGGCATTGCCCAGGGCATTCAGGTAAACGTTATCGGTTAAAACGGTAGCTGCATTCAGCAGGTAGGTATGCGGAGTAAGCTCCAGATTCTGACCAAACTGAGCAGGATAGAGCAGTTCGATATCGTAGGTCAGGTTGTTCAGGTAGTTATGAATATCTACCAGGTCGGCAGCAGCACCAGCAGTGGCCACATCAGGAATAGGATGAACGGCTCCGGTTACATTTAACTCCTGAAAACCGGTGGTAAGTCCAACGTTTGTACCTACATCACCTGTAATAAATGATACACCTGAATTTGTTAATTCGCCGTTGGCAGTAAATAATGCAAAGCAGGAGATGGATTTCAAATCGGGAGCAGCTGGTCCGGTCAGTACGGGACTTCCACAACCTACAGGAGTAAATCCATTAATACCATCGGCCGATACAGCGCCAGTTGTCGACATGGCACGACCTTCCAGTTGGACACCTGCATTCATCACAATAGCAGCATTGTTGGCAATCACATTTCCTTTCATTTTGGTGCCGGCAGCCATATCAACCAGGCCTTCTACTTTCCAGAATACATTGCAGGCTTTGGCATTGTTGAGCAATACCACTTCTGATAATGAAGCTGTTGAGAAGGCTCCGTTGATTTTAATAATAAACTCGGCATTGGCATTTCCCTGTCCATCGAGATACAGGATATTGTTGAGTGAAGCACTTTCGGCAATGGAATAAATTCCGGCGGTAAGTGTTTGGCCATTTCCCAGTAGGGGAGCCGGAAAAGCGGTGGATATTGAAGAATTCAATAAATTATAAGCTAAGAGCAAATCGACAGCTGCCGAAGCTGTTACGCCATCCGAATTGCGCATCACTCCGTTTACATTTCCAAATCCACCTATAGCACCGTTGTTGGTACCTACATCTCCTGTGAGTAGTGTGGATCCTACATTTGCGATTCCTCCGTTGGAAGAGAAAATCACAAAGCTTTCAGCTGTTCCCAAACTTGGTACTGCGCTAAAGCTTGCTAGTGGTACGAAAAACAGGGTAACCACAGCGACAATTGTTTGTAAAAACATTTTCATAATGAACTATATTTACGAAAAAACAGAATTGTTTTAACGCAACAAAGGTGAGGATTTTTTGAGTCCCCCACCTTACACATTTCGTGCTTAAAGTTACAAATTTCACTGATTCCTAAGAATGTCGCTTTTATTGTTTTTTTCGATGGTTAAACGGGCCATCAGGTAGCTTACCGTCGATTCGGCTCCCTGATTCATGTTTACATTGTTTTCTTCCAGTCCGTCGTAACAACCACCGGTACATGGATTATAGATAATCTGGTTAAGACGGTTTTTCCCCAGAAACCATTCGAAAGCTTCAAATAACTTCTCAAGGTATTTTTTTTCACCGAAGCGGTCGTAGAAGCTGGCCAGGGTAATAATGGTGTAGGCAACATCGATGGGTTGCTCACCGTACTGATGTGCTTCGCTTCCCCGGTCAAACCTGCCTTTGTTGGAGACTACCTCAATACCATTTTCGGTGAATATGGTTCGCATCAAAAAGTTCATCGATTCGCGTGCAATGGTTTGATACACCGTTTTTCCGGTTACCATCGAAGCGCAAAGCAATGCTTCGGGAAGCAGACTGTTGGCATAGGTAAGGTAACTTTCGAACCATTCCCAGTTTTTGATTGATTCGTGGAGGTACATGTTTACCATTCTATCGGCCAGTCGTTCGGTGAGTAAGTTGTTTTTAGAAGATTCGAATGCCTGGTGGTAGTAATACAGGCCTTTGATAATGAACGATAAAGCCCTTGTGGAGTGAATGGTTTCACAATGAGGCAGGGTCTGCTTAAAAATAATAATTGCTGAAGCGATGATTTTCGGTGGTAAAATGGCTTTTCTGGAAATCAGAAATCCTAATGCCCAAATTGCTCTTCCGTTGGCGTCGTCGAGATTTACAATCTGATTTTGATGTGTGAAGTTTTTATCAGTATCTACGTAATTCAGAAATTTTCCATCGGGTTGCAGGCAGTGTTGAATAAAGTTCAGGTATGTTTGTATGAGTACGAGGTCGGAGTCGTTTTTTGTGAGTTCGTAATGCATACACATCGCTATCATTGCTCTGGCATTGTCGTCGAGCGTATAGCCCGATTCGGGATCGGGGTGGTTGATTTTACAAAACTGAATAATCCCGACATCGGTAGTCATTTTTTGTAAATGATCGGTTTTAATAGCCGGCAACTGATAGGAAAATTGCAGGTTGTTGTCGAGCTGTTTCGAGAAAAGCTTAACGTGGGCTACGGCCGAGTTTTCCCAGGCTGTAAAGATGATTTTTTGCAGCGTATGCAGACTGATTTTTTTTCGCAGGGGTTCGTTGTTGAGCAACAGCAGTACGCCATCAGCCAGTTGTTCCGAATTTTGAAAATCGATAATGATACCGTTATCTTCAGTTAATACTTCTTTGGCATGGGGTATAGGGGTTGAAATAATGGGGCAGCCACAACTCATTGCGTACACAAAAGTGCCGCTTACTGCCTGGTTGGGATCGTTGGTGGTAAACAGGTAAATGTCGGTCAGCTGAAGGTATTCAAGCAGTTCGGGAAGGGCCAGGTAGTGGTTGATAAACCGTACGTTTTGTTCAATGCCCAGCTCGCACACCAGCTGGTCGAGCATGTTGCGGTAGTTCTCGCCTTCGTTTTTTACTACTTCTGGATGTGTTTTACCGATGACCAGAAAAACTACATCAGGCACCTCTTTTACGATGGCAGGTATAGCCCATAGTGTTGTTTCAATGCTTTTTCCGGAGCTTAGCAATCCAAAGGTTGTGAGTACTTTCTGGTTGCTAAGTCCGTATTTTTCTTTTAATTCGTTTTTGTCGAGGTGAGGAACTAAGTGTGTGCCATGTGCAATGACTGATATTTTTGTTTCAGGAATATGATAGTCGGAGTTTAGCAGGAGAGCAGCATGGCGGGTCATCACAATAATGGCACCACAGGCCTTTGAGATGTCCTGTACATTCGCTTTTAATACTTCGTTGGGATGGGGGAGAACGGTGTGAAAAACCACTACAACCGGTTTGGAGATGGTGTGCAGGAAATGTATAAAATCATTCTCGTGTGTGCTGAAAAAGCCAAATTCGTGTTGTACGAGTACCATCTTCACCGACGTGTCGCGGTTTAATTTCCTGGCCACTTCGTCGAAAGCCATCGGGTTGGATGTGTCGAGCACATAACTCACTTCATCGCCATAGCTGTAAGTGTCTTTGCCCGACTCCAACGCACAGATTTTTATGGTGAAGGAGGAACCGAATTTATTGTTCAGCGCAGATATAAGGTCTTGCGAATAGGTGGCAATGCCACATTCGCGGGGAGGAAACGACGATACAAAAACGATTTCGGGGGGCTGGTGTGTAGAGTTGTTGAAGGCTGGCAGTAGCCTGGAAATGAGTGTTATCCCGGCTGGTGAAGCCATTGAGTCGGGCGTAAGTTGGGAGGTTTTCATCGCTTGATATTGTTCGTAAGTTCCTGAGTCAACTCAGTGAGATTCACCGAAGCACAACCTATGCGTTCGTCGGCAGCTCCGTAGTAGATGTACAACCGGTCGCCAAACAAGGCAGTGCCGGTAGGAAAAACAACGTTGTTGACTTCCCCCTGGCGTTCCCACATATATTCGGGCGAAAACAGAGGATAAGGCAAGCGTGCAAGTTCAATGGCAGGATTTTTAAGGTCCAGTAATGCGGCACAGGCCGAATATACAAGGCCACGGGCAGTAGATTCAACACCGTGGTAGATAAGCACCCACCCGGCTGCAGTTTCGATGGGCGGGCAGCCACTGCCGATGTAATCCGATTCGTGCTTGTAGAGGGGATCCATCACAATATGCTGGTGGAAATCGGGGAAATATGCTTTCCAGTACTCTTTGGTTAGTTCGTCGAGATTGGTTACCGATGCCAGTTGAATACCGGGGCGAATGCGATGCAGAAATACTAGTTTCCCATCGATACGCCGGGGGAAGAATACCACATTTTTATCCCAGAGCATCATCTTTTTATCGGGGTCGGCTTCCTGGTAATAAAATTTATGATTGCGGTAGTAGTTTTCGTTTACCTTGCCGTTTTTCTCGGCCCAATATACAAACTTCGAATAAGTGATAGGCGGAACTAACAGACCGTTTTTCTTAAATTTCTTGAGGTCTTTCGAAGTAGCCAGTGCCCCGCGGGCGTTGATGCCATCATACCCTGTATACGACATATAAAACAAATCGTCGATTTTCACGATGCGGGCATCCTCCACACCTTGTGTTTCGTAGTCGAGTTCGGGTACCATAAACGGTATATCCCACCTTTCGGCCACGTACAAAGGGCCATCGAGGCGGGCATATCCCAGGGTGGAATGATTGCCCGTGCTCACAGCGCGGTAGAAAATATGGACACTGTCACCGTCTTTAATGATCGCGGGATTGAGTACGCCTGCATTTTCAAATTCGAAATCGCGTTTTTCGAGCAGAATACCTTCTTTTTTAACTTTCAGGATTGGCATGTTATCGTTTTTTTGCTTTTTTGCTACCCCTGGTCTCAGGATGCGATTTTTTATGGTTCTCTTTTTCAATCACATACACAGTATGATGATGTTTTTTTTGTTTGTACCACCCCAGGTGCCGACCATTGTCGGAACGAAGTTCGTAACGTCTCGCAGTACAGGATGTAACAGTTGACCCCAACAAGCAAATTAATATAAATAGAACTGTAATTCTCAGGGGTTTCATTAGTTGGGTTGCATTTCTCATACGATGTTTAATTTAGTAATGAATAATCAGTGATGGCTTTTTTGTTGAGACTTTTCAATACTACAAAGGTGCACTGATAAGCAACGCTTTATATTACACAGTAATAAATTAAAGTTACATGTTTCACTGATTTGTTTTCTTTTTCGAAGATTTAATCTTCAGCAATCCGATGGCCGGCATGGTATCACCGAGCAGAAACCCAATGGGCTTGAGAGGTTCGATATGATCGCAGATGACTTTGATAATGGCTGTCAGCGGAATGGATAGAAACATACCTGAGATTCCCCATAATGCGCCACCAGCCAATACCACTACGATGGAAACCAATGCGTTAATTCTGACCTTGGAGGCTACGATTTTAGGTACGATGTAATTATTGTCGATGAGTTGGACGGTGTAATAAACTCCGATTACATAGAGCACAAACCAGGGCGAGTCTTTGGTTGCCAGGGCAATCATCATGGGCATGGCTACCGCTATCAGTCCGCCGATATAGGGTATAAGGTTAAGCAAGGCTCCCAGTATACCTATAAGTATCGCATAATCAATTCCAAGAATAAGAAGTCCGGCTGAGTTGAGAATGGCCACTAGTACTACTTCGATAACCAACCCTACCAGGTAGCGCTGTACTACCGATTTGGTCTGGCTGATAATCACCGTCACCTGATTTTGTCGACCGGCATTAAACAAGCGGTGAATAAAGTCGATCAGGAGAGGTTTGTAATACAGGATAAGAAAAACATAAACAGGGATAAGAAAGATAATGACCATGCTACTTCCCACTGAAAGCAGGGTTTGTCCGATGGCCGAACTGCTGTTGTCGAGTAATTCGGTTTTAGTTTCAGCAATCCAGGCATTTACTTTTACATCGCTGATATCCAGGAATCCCGGCAGCCATTGAATTGCCTGGTTTGCCAGGTTAGTAAATTTTTCAATAATAAGGGGCCACGATTTGCTGAACAAGCTCAATTGAGAATACATAAACAGTGCTATGGCGGCGATAACAATCACCGACAGAAGCAAGGTGATTAAAATGGCGATGATTCGATTGATTTTTCTTCGTTCGAAGAAGCAAACCATCGGGTGGAGTAAAATAGCGATTACCGTTCCGAAAATAAGGGGAAGCAACAGTCCCTGACCAATGTATAGCATGGAAATCAGAAAATACATTCCGGCACACAACAGGGATGCTTTAGCGTAAAAAGGCAGTTTCAGTAGCATGGGATGTGTTTTTAAGAAAGTAAAAAAACGATGAAGTTGCAGAGTTACCCGGCATCTTCATCGTTTACAGTAGTTTTTTTACAACTTTACACCAGAATGTCAGGCGCTGGTAGTAGTATGGTTACAAGCGGAATGTGAGTCCCAGCTTGCCTCCGCTGAAGGCATTGCCCCCACCGAATTCCAGATTGATACCTGCGCGGTTCGAGAAATAGTAGCGGGTACCGATTTGCCCTCCAAATCCAAGTCCCGAGCTACGATCGCCTACATATCCATCGGGCGACGACCAGATGTAGAAACCCAGATTGGGCCCTGCATATAAATCCCAACGGGGCGAAATACCCAGGAGAGAATTAAAATGGTAGTTGGCATTTCCCGAAATACCAATGATGTTGTGGTTGTAGTAGTTGTCGTGCCAGTTTTCGCGGTAAGCCCTGAACGAAGCTTCAGCTCCCAGGGTGATATTGCGGGTAATGCCATGATCGAATCCTATGTAAACAGGAATACCTGAGGTTGACAAACCTACGCCAAGGTTCAACTGTGAAGTGCCAACATACAAACGGTTCTGACTAAAAGCAAGGCTAGTGATAAGTACAACAGCCAGTGTTAAAATAATTTTCTGCATACGATTTTAATTAATGATTATTTTTTGATATTTAAGTAATCAGTGGTCAATATTACATCTGAAAAGGAAGGATACTGAACGCCGGGATCGTTTTCGGCAGTGATCACAATTTTCACGGGTTTTGAGCTTGATAAAGTTTCGAACGAAGCATTCAGGTTTTTAGGCATAAAATCTTCGTTGCTGTTTATCTGTCCAATGTTGCGCGAGCTGTTGTCGTCGAGTACCACCCACACTACATAAGCGTTGCGTGGAGGAGTCAGACGCGTGGAAGGTGAGAGATTAGAAATCTCAATCTTGATTACATAATTATTGTTCTTATCCTTTTTTATTTCAACAGTTCCCTGGGCAGCAGGCACTACAGATGAAGTTAAAAAATGGGAACGTACAGCACAAGAGCTCATCGTTACGACGAGGATAAGTCCTGCTAATACAGCAATACTCATGAAAGGAAAACGTTTTGTTGATTTCATTTTTTGGAGAATTTAGTGGTTTATTAATCTATTCCTGGTCTTTTTCTGTTTCTTTTTTTCGGTTAAATAAGGTCGTCAATCCGGCTATCATACTGAATAAGTTATTGTCGACTATCATTGTGGTGAATCGTTCCACCATGATTGAGCTTAAATAGCCTTTGATGCTGCGGTGTTTGCCTAGTATGAGGTTGGTTATCAAGTTAATGATAAGGGTAATGCCCGATTTAGCCAACTCGGCAGGGCGGTCGTGATTGGTGGCTGCTTTAAACAGCGAAACAAGGTTGAGGCTGGTTATAAGGCTATGAAACGAGTCCTTAAGAACCAGTTCCTGATAATCTCTTTCCAAGTGCAGCACCGATAGCTGACTTTCCAGTTGAGAGTAATTGGTGATGGTGAAAGTATCAGGCCCGGTTGAATAATAGCCTTGATTAGTCGATTCCATATCGTTGGTTGAGCTCATGGGTTGCTTTTTTTAAGTAGTGGGTCGAAAATCCATCAGGATTTGGGCTGTGAAAGTATTCTTCTGATAATTTTATTGCGCATTGGCTTTTCAATTAGTATCTTTCTTCCTGTAATAAGAACTACTGCGAGTAACAAATAAAATGCTGCTACGATGGCAAAACCGGAGTAAGTATCGCCCAGCAATGCTGAAAGGTATAATCCAAGCCCGATGCTCAACGTAACTACCAGTAGAAATACGGTTGTGCCAACAAGTAATGTGCTGACTACCGAGGCGCCGATTGTTGAAGCCTGTTTGGTCGATTCAAGCTTTAAAATCGCGATGTTCAACAGCAAATACTGTTTCACACTGTCGGTTAACTCTTCGATTCTTTTAATTTCCGGCATAAGAGCGGCGTTTGGTGAATTGTTTTATAATGATGGAAAATAACCGAACCCTACAAAGATGTAAGGTTTGGCTTTTTCCTTTTTTCTACCTGTGGTTTTTAAGTGCGTCGTCGGTTTTGTGTTTTACGTTTTCGTAAACTTCTTCCACTTTGTCCTTAACTGCATTTTCCAAATCATCGGCTTTTTTGCGAAGAGCTGCGGCTTCGTCGGTCATCTTTTTTTTTGCATCATTTGCAAGGTCTTTCGCTCCTTCGAATAAGTTGCTGCGCGTTTTGCTTCCCTTATCGGGTGCAAATAAAATTCCGAGTGCTGCTCCGGCTAATGCGCCTACTACTAATGCACCCACTAGTTTTCCTGTGTCGTTTAAATTGTCCATCTTGTTTATTTGTTTTTAGGTAAATGAATGGTTTGTTGTATAAGTCAGATTAAAATCGATAGCCCAGGGTTACCTGAACCAGGCGGTTTTTGTAGCGTGGAGTGGTGGAGGTGCCATCGCCCTTGTTGTTCAGAATGTCCCAGCCTCCGCGTGCACTCAGCACCAGATGGCTCAGGTTAAGATCGAAACCACCGGAGAGACCCAGGGTGTTTTTGCCCAGATTTTCGTTTTCGAAATGTTCTTCGCGGTTAATATCACCTAAAGCAGTGTGAAGAAAGTATTTCTGACTAATAAGATAGGAGTACTGAGGGCCCAGAACCAGGGTGAACATAGGGCCGGCTTTAAAAGCCAATAGAAGTGGTACGTCGATTAAATTGGTTGTGCGGATGTAATTATATTCGCTGCCCAGTACTGAACCCGATCCCTGGTATCCCTTTTGCGAAAACATCACTTCAGGATGAAAGCCAAGAACCGAACCAATGGGGATTTGGAAGAATGCACCCGCTGCCATTCCAATTTTTGCATCGGCATCAAACTCTTCACCTTCTGCATCGTATACGTTAGAGATATTTGCTCCAGCCTTAAGTCCCATCGAGATTCGGGTGCTGAAATCAGCTGAGTTGCGACTTGTGTCCCAATTGCTGTTACCTTGAGCGAAAATGCCGGCCGGAAATACAAGCCAGAAAGCGAGAAAAAGAAATTGTAAACTACGTTTTTTCATTTTATACAGGGATAATGGTGTGACAGAATTATCACCCTGCAAAGATGAAGGTTTTTGGTGCTTAAAATTTTACATAATTCGGGAATAATGTTACAAGATTCACAGTTTTACATGCGTTCCATGTACCAGCTGAGTTGTTTTTGAAGCTTTTTAGTTTCAAAAATGGTGGTAATTATTTTTTGCAACCGTAAAAAGGCTGTTTCGCTTTTCACTACATAATCGAAGGCCGCATGGTGCATGCAGTTAATTGCAACGTTTATTTTATCCTGCGCCGAAAGCATCACCACAGGAATTTCGGGATTATAGGCTTTTATTTTGTCGAGCGTTTCAATGCCGTTCATCACATCCCGCTCCACTCCATCGAGCAGATAGTCGAGTATAATAATATCGGGCTTGTGCGACAAATTTTCAATGCATAGTTCGCCGGTGGCATAGGTTTCAATATTGAAATCACCGTGTTCGTGGAATTCTATTTCGAGTAATCTCAAAAATACTGCATCATCATCCACTAAAAAAATCAACAGTTTATTATTTTTCATTTTCATTTTTCATTTTCAGATATTCTTCATTCAGTTCAATACAGGATTGCAGGCAGGTATGTTCCAGCTGCAGAACCAGGGCTGCTACAGAGCTTATTTGTTGATGGCTTGCGGCATACTCCTGCACTTCTTTGGCCATGGTTGTGACTGCCTCGCCCATGCCCATTATAGCAAACGAAGGAATCAGTTTATGAACAGCTGCATACACGCCCGCCCAGTCTTTTTCTTCAGTACCCAGGGTCATTGCTTTCACCAGGGGTGGCGTTTGTTCCAGGTATAGGGCAATCATTTCCATCATCAACAGGGGGTTCGACTTAGTACGCCTGGAAAGGTAACTCAGGTCAATACACCTTGGAGGAAGTAACTCATCGATTTCCTTTTCTGGTTCGGCAAGGTTGGTTTGTAAGCTTTTGACCAGCCCCAGCATTTTGCTGTACAGCAACCGCTCATCAATCGGTTTGGCGATATAGTCGTTCATGCCCACCGCCTTGCATTTTGCAAGGTCGACGGTGGTTACATCGGCTGTAAGCGCAATAATGGGAATGTCCGATTTCAGTATATTCCGGATGTATTCGGTGGCTTCAAATCCATTCATCTCAGGCATTTGAAGGTCCATCAACACAATGTCGAAATGTCCGGCTTCCAGTTGTTCGGTGGCCAGTTGGCCGTTGGAGGCAATAACACATTCAAATCCAAAATCATCGAGTATGGTTCGCATCAACAATTGGTTCAGCGCAATGTCCTCGGCTACCAATACCTTTACATTTTTTATCGATGGATCCAGTTCCGGCAGTTCGATGTCGGAACCGGCTTTTTCGTTTGTTTTCAGAAAAGTAAGTGCGAAACTAAAGGTCGACCCTTTGTTGAGTTCGCTCTCTACATTCATATTGCTTTTCTGCGCTTCCACCAGGTGCTTTACAATGGCCAGTCCCAGTCCGGTTCCACCATAGAGTCGCGATGTATCGCTCGATGCCTGTTGGAAATTTTCAAATATCTTTTCAAGTTTTACCTGCTCAATGCCAATGCCTGTGTCGGAAACAGCAAACCGGATGGTCGTACTTGTTTCATCTTCATCGAGCAGCGTAACTCCTACGGTTATACTTCCTTTGTTGGTGAATTTCACGGCATTGCTTACCAAATTAAGAATTATCTGATGCAACCGCACCGGGTCGCCCAGTAAAACCGTCGGAATGGAGTGGTCGTAGTCAATGTTTAGTTGCAGGTTCTTCTCCTGGATTTTTGTTTCAAACAAATGCAACATGGCAAAAATCGACAATTCCAGTTTAAACGGGATTTGCTCGAAAGTCATTTTCCCGGAATCCACCTTGGCCAGGTCCAATATATCGTTGATTAGCACAATCAGTGCATCGCCGCTCATTTTAATGGCGGTCATGTATTCTTTTTGCTTGGCGCTGAGTTCTGTTTTCAGCACTACTTTGGTGAACCCGATAATTGCGTTCATCGGAGTGCGAATCTCGTGGCTCATATTCGACAGAAACTGCTGCTTGGCTTTTACGGCTTCTTCGGCTTTGCGGGTTGCCGACCGTGCCGATTTACTTGCTTTTTGGGCCGTGCTATTCGATTGCTCTGCCAGTTCCTTCGCTTCGGTGAGTTCGCGCGCTATCCGCTTTTGTTCGGTCACATCGCGTGCCACCACTACTACGCCCAGTACTTTTCCTTTATCGTTTTTGTATACCGATCCATTAAAAAGCACATCGGTAAGTTTCCCGTTCACATGTCGCAGGGTAAGGGGTGAGTCGGCAACCGAGCCAATAGCAAAAACCTCCTGGTATACTTCCCGTGCTTTTTGAGGCTCAGTAAAATAATCGAAGAAATCGCTATGGGTGATTTCATCACGGGTAAGTCCTATAATGGTAGCCGTGGCCTGATTCATATCCATTATTTTCCCCTTTGCATTGATAGTGACCAGTGGGTCTAAACTGGCTTCTATCAGACTACGGGCGTAGCGAGATGGTTGTATTTTCATGATGGGTTTAGATTGCCGATTTCTTCAATCGCATTACGGTGTTTAAACTTCAAATGCTTAAAGGCAGAAGGAGTAAGTCCCGTGATTTTTTTAAATTGATTCGACAAATGGGCTACCGAACTGTATTGCATCCGGTACGAAATTTCAGTGAGGTTGAGTTCGTCGTATAGCAGTAACTCTTTCACTCTTTCGATTTTATGAACGATGATGTATTGTTGAATGGTAATACCTTTCACTTCAGAAAATAAGTTAGAAAGGTAGGTATAGTCGTAATGCAGTTTCTGGCTGATAAAGTCGGAATAATTGATTTTGGGCAGCTCGTCGGAATAATGCACCATTTCGACAATTACGGTTTTGATTTTCTCGATCAGAACGGCACGTTTATCGTCGATTAATTCCAGTCCCGAAGGTCGTAAAGCCAATTTTAGTTCCTCCCGCTGAGCTTCAGTGATATCCTCCATGATTTCAATTTCGCCCAGATCGACAAGGATGAAATGCAAGCCGAGCTTACGTATTTCTTCCTTCACAACCATCTTACAACGAAGACTAACCATGTATTTAATAAATATTTTCATTTGCTTACGGATTGATTTATAGTACCGTGATGATAAAGGTGCATATCACACCTAATACATGAAAATACCATTTACATTCATGCTTCTGGAGAGTTGGACAGTTAAGAAAATAATGACAAGATTCATGTCATAAAGGAATCGGGAACGCTGGTAAGCGGGTATGGCGGGTATCTGCGAACTGTGTCCGGCTGTTCGGAAGTAGAAGATGTCAAAATTCTAACACTATGGATCAGAATAAGTTCAAATTAAATATTTCTTTATGAGAAGGGGGGCGTGGATATGTTTATTTGTTAAGTCTTTTTGAAGCCGATGGTTTACAAAAAACCTCCGACGGCAAAGGCATGTCGGTAGCATTTTACCTTATGCCAGTTGCCGCGGGAAGTCGGTTAAATGATCAATTGGAGGGAAACCCTACTTTTCCGGTATACACTTTTCTTATTTCCTGTCGGATGCGTTCATCGTACAACCCTTCGTTGTAAAACAGTATCTCGCCATTGGTTTTCAGGGCACGGTTGATGCGTAGTTGTTTGCCAAATTCGACTGGATCGACCAGTTGGCCGCTTACTTTGAGCAATACCCCGGGCGTAAAGGCCATTTTCCTGCCTTCGGGAAGTTGAACGTGTTCGCGGGCCGCTTTTA
Source organism: Paludibacter sp. (assembly GCA_034002585.1). Taxonomy (GTDB): domain Bacteria; phylum Bacteroidota; class Bacteroidia; order Bacteroidales; family Paludibacteraceae; genus Paludibacter. Next base: position 5,313 of record JAVFAG010000011.1, on the reverse strand, counting down.
CGGCATTGAGGTAGGACAGGCTGTCGCGGCGGTAGCACTGCACGGCCAACAGGTCGCAAATGCCGGCATTCACCCATTGCGGCCATTCCTGCATCAGGTTATCGCGGCTCCAGGGATAGGGATTGGGGGCAAAGCTCACCATCACACCCGGATTTTGTTTCTTCACTTTAGTGTACAAGGTGGCTCCGAACTTATTCAGGATATCCAACCTCCAGCGTACCCAACCCGCATCGGTAAAGTCATTGGGTGGCAAGGCGCCTTTGTGTGCTTTTTTGTACATTGCCACCGTTTTTTTGTCGTAACCCGAGTTGATACACGATGCCGGCAGGCGGTCGTCGCCCTGTACACCATCCACATCGGGATACTTTTTAATTCCTTCGAGTACCAGCTCAATCAGGTAGTTTTGCACCTTCGGATCGAAGGAATTGAAATAATAATCGTGCTGATTGTAGTTGGCCGGTTTGCCATCGTTGCCTATGCCTATCCAGTTGGGATGTTTGGCCAGGATGGGATTGTTGTCGGGTGTGGCTAATTTGATATCGGCCATAAATCCGAATTCGTACCAGAAAAACACCTTGATTTGCCGCTTGTGGGCTTCGTCGATGAGGTCGCGCACAGGATCGCCGGTTGGGCTCTTGTAGTTTTTTAAAAAAGGTGCCAGCAGACTGGTGGAATCGATGGACTTATAATTCGAGTTTTTCAACACTACCTTGCTTGGGTAGAGTGTTTTATTCAGGGCGTATGAAACCACAAAAACTGAGTTGAAATGCAGGCTGTCGAGCATCGCCACAAAGTTCTGTACGTTGTTGTAGGATTTCAATACATCGGTATATTGCGGGTCGGGAACCCAAACGCCTCGGACTTCAGCGTGCAGCGATAAACTACTCAGGATGATTACCAGTAAAAGGATTGTTTTCTTCATGTTGAAAAATGTATTTTAATATTGGGATGAAACTCACTTAGCAGAATTGCCAGTTGTCGGATTGGCAGGTCATACGATGTTCGTTTTATAGTGGATGTTTATGTTTTCCAAAACCATTTTTTACGAACAGTGACAACCGTCAGCGCCATCATTCCTCCGGTAATTACAATCCCTTTTACCAAACCCAGCCAGGGATGAATACCCGGCAGCTGATTAATAAGTGGCATCAGTTGAGTCATCGACAACAACGGAACCATTACAAAGCTTCCTGCCACATAGGCCACCATTGGATTCTGACCACAGTCGGTGATGTATCTTACCAGCTTTCCTTTACCAAAGTAATCGGTCAGAATGGAAAAAAACAGGTAGGTAAAGATAGCTAATCCTGAAGTAACAAAAAAATAACTCAGGGTAGCGTGATCTTTCCGTATACCGCCTTCGAAGGGTTCAACCAGTAGTCCGAGCAGTAGCCAGGCTGTACCCCAGCTGAAAAGTTCCTGGTATTTTCGTGTCAGAGCGGTAGGGTTGGAACGCAACAGCAGGAAGCCTACGCCGCATAGAGCCAGGGTGAGGAGAAAATTCGGAACCAGCCAACGGGTATATAATCCTACAAGATTACTTATCACCAGTGTGATGCTCAGCACAAGCAGTCCTATCATCTTTCGCTTGTCGAAATTCTGGTTTTCTGCCTTCTCAGCGATGCTGTTACTCTGTGAAACTGACGGTTGAACGTTTTTAGCTGTTTTTTGCAGGATGAAATCATGTTCACTGTTTTTCATCCACCTGAAGATAACATCCCCTGCGATAGTTCCGGGAAGTACAATAAGCAGGTACTTGAGGAAGTCCATGCGGTACAGCCATCCTCCGGGAGAATAAACCAGTGAAGTGATCGATTCAGGAAGCCACTGCAATGGATTGAAATTCCAGAGCCAGTGCGTCCAACTGCCTTCCACCGTGGAACTCAGTTTCAACGCAACGATTACCGCCATCACCGCTAAGCGTAACGTTACATTTCCACGGGTTAGCAGCCAGATGAGAGCACCAAAAACGGCCATATTGGCCAGTACCAGTAGAATAATATCGTTGTGTGAAAGCTTAAATCCGTTAGAGAATACTTCAGGCTGTGAGATTACATTGAATGCAATCAGTGCAGCTAATAGAATCATTCCGGAATAATTCAGGATACGGTTAAAGGTTTCGCTGCCAACAGGCAACCCCACGAACCAAAACCATCGCCGGGGGCTGCAAAATCGTAATGTTTCGCTGCCAACAGGCATCCGCACGAAGGAAATAAAAAACAGCCCAAATGCCAGCATTGCCAGCAGATAATTGGCTTCTCCGGTTATCCTGTAAGGAGTAGTGTGATAAATAGCAATTGCAAAAAATGCCAGCAGCAAAAATCGTTTCAGAAGACCCGGCAGTAGCGAAGGGATGGTTGCTCTCCGTACCAACTTTGAGCTCATTGCCAGCGGGATAGCTGCACCCATTGCAAACAAAAAGAAGGGAAAAACCAAATCGACCCAGGTAATTCCCGGAATGGTGGGGTCGAACTTCATGCCCGAGCGCGGACCTACCTGGGCATGGTACATCCAGGCGGGCAGGCCGGTGGCAATGGTGCCGGAAAAAACCATCCCGATAATGGCCAGTCCGCGGAGACTATCTAATGCTGATGAGCGATGCATACTTCTTACCTGCCAATTTTAGTGGTTAAACTGACGTTCTTACCTGATATATGAAGAATGAAAATTCCTTTTTCCCTGAAATCGATGGTCGTAATGTTAGTTCCTGCTTCGGCTTCCCATTCTGTTGAATACATTTTCTGACCTGAAAGGTTGTAAACGCTGATGTTTACGGCCTGTTGTTCCTCCAGTTCAAGGTTAATCTGAATGCTTCCATCCCGATTCGTAAAAGTAAGCAATTGATTGTTATTGTGTATTGCAGGTTGTTCCGAAGCTGGTAATCCCATCGATTTACGCAATAGCCAGGTGAATTTCTCCGGCGTCACAAATTCAACATCAGCACCCAGCGTCGGGTTATTTTTAATATCATCCATCAGCGTTTTCAGTCGTTGTACTGTGATATCGTGAGCGGTTGTGCTGGTGTTGCCATCGTTCCGAAAGCGCTGATAGCCTGCCAGGAGAAAATTGGGTTTGGTTTTTCCGCTGAGTTTTGAAACAATGCGATCGCGGGCGGTGGTAAGGTTCGAAACGTTCGCATAAAAAGTTTCGTCGTTCACATGATTGTAGAGCAAACCTCCGTAACCGGTGTAAGTACGCTGTGTTTGCAATGCTGGATCGTAGAGTAGGGTCAGCTGTGCGTCGGTTTGTGCGGCAAAACTGCCCAGCTTGGGAAAATCAAAATTATTAGAGATTTCTATTCCCCTGTAGGTTGATTTTCCGGCGCCGTTGTAATGTTTGTAAGCATACACCGATTGTACATCGAAGCGCTGCATCAGCTCACTGGTTTTCGAAATGGCATTGTTCAGGTGCGATGAAGGAAAGACATCGGGATAGGCATAACCGAGTGGAGTGGCAACGGCTATAAATCCATCGTTCGCTGTGGCACTGGAATAATAATACCTGGCAAGAAACGGAAATTCCTCAAACATGTGCAGGTTCACACCCCATCCCACAGGAACCTGTCCGCGAAAGGCCGATTGCCAGGCACCTCCCTGAAAACCAACCACCCAGTTTCCGGCATCGCCTTCGGAGGCAATAAACAGCACATAATGTTTGTTTTCCAGTTTCCATGCTGCACCGTTCACCGAAGGTCGGGTGTACACATGATTGGGATTGACAGGAAAGACCTTGTGCCAGGAAAGATTGCTCAGCAGGGTTTCGTGAAAACTTCCGCCGTAGGCCGAAATCCATTGTACGAGCGGTTCAGGACGCATCCATCCGTACACGTGAAAGATCTCGCCTGGCCTTTGGGTGCGCATATAGTTCATCACCTGCTCAATTTTTTCTGCTTTTACATCCGGCAAGGACGTAAAGCGCAGATCCTCTGTGCCGGCCAGGTTGAGCTGAAACATACGTTGCTGTATGGCCCAGTCGGTAATTTCACGAAGGTAAAATTTCGAAGGGTTGGTGCGGGGAAGCAGGTTGGCCAACGACCAGTCGATCCAGGCAAAATACCGCTGCTCGGCGGTAAGTGAGGTGTTGTTCCACGGATGGGAGGATTGTGCCAGCTGCGCTGAAACCTCTATTGTCGGTAGTGTGCCGAAAAAATCGGGTACTTCCACCGTTGCAGGTTTGTTGATGTTGATGTAAGTGTTTCCCACCGGCACCGGAATGCAGTCGGTAAGTCCGCCCAACAGGGCTGCTGCTTCGCCCTGCCAGCGAAACGATTGTCCTGTGAAATTTCCGTAGGTCAGTGAAGCATCGTAAGTAATGGCTCCTTTGATGAACGAGCTGAAAGTTTGCACCAGTTGATTGATATCGGAAATAACGGTGAACTCCACCATCCCTTCTTTTTTGTAAATGTCCTCCCAGGTTTCGTCGGTTTGGGCATAGCTCCAGGTTTCGTACACATTGCGCAGGTACAATCGGGGCGTATCGCGGTTGACTATACCCGCAACTGTAAGGGCTATCAACTTATTTTCAGGCGATTGTCCGGTGCCGTTATAGACATAGGCCTGTATGCCATAGCTGCTGAATGATACTAAGTTAAAAAGCAGAAAGGTGAGTATGAATTGGTGCTTTTGGCTCAACTGGATTCGAAACTTCATGAAAATATTTTTATAATATGGTCGCAGGAAACTCGCATTTAATCAACACCTGCGATTATGCGTTAATTTTTCTTTTTGACAAAGGCCACTACCGACGGCACTGCCCGCTCGGTTCCATCTGATGGTTTGTTGAGTAAAGTGCCACCAGCGATGATGGCCGATGATCCACCACCATCGAGGTTCAGGGCGCTTACGCAGCCAATGCCTTTTAGTACCTGTGCGAGTTCTATAAGTGTTGCTCCGTCGCTGATCGACTGTCGACCGTCGCACACAAAGAGAATTATTTTGTTGTCGGCGGTGCTGCCGATAACCGTGCGGGGCGGACGGGCAGATGTGGAAAAAATATCGGTTTGCAGTAGTTCATAGTTGGTGCGGTACTTTCCCGTTGAAGTGGTGGTAAAATCAAAAACAAGTCTGCCCTCTTTTAGTAGCACCGGTGCACCTCCAATGGCTGAATAGGCATTCAGCGGACTCGATGCCGCAGGAAAGCTGGCTGTAGGAGTTGGTTGTGGAGTTTCACCCTCTACATTAGGACTTGGAATGTCGTAAGCCGAATTTCCAAATACCCATTTGATAAGCGGTTGTTGCTGTTGTGTAACTCCAAATACTCCACGGGTAACATAATAACTAATACCACCACGGGTTAGCGCTGCGATGTTATCGG
>JAVFAG010000010.1:0-50997 GCA_034002585.1 Paludibacter sp. | reverse complement strand
TCTGGATAGATGGAATAAACTCTTTAGGGATATTACCACCTTTTACAACATCAACAAACTGCAGGCTGCCTTCGAAATCAGCATCGGCCGGTTCAACACGCACAATAATATCGGCAAACTTACCACGACCACCCGACTGCTTTTTGTAAACTTCGCGGATTTCAACTGCTTTAGTAATTGCTTCTTTGTACGATACCTGAGGACGACCCTGGTTACATTCTACCTTGAACTCACGTTTCAGACGGTCGATAATGATTTCCAGGTGAAGCTCACCCATCCCGGAAATAATTGTCTGACCTGACTGCTCCTGAGTATGTACAGTAAAAGTTGGATCCTCTTCGGCCAGTTTCGAAAGACCCATACCCAATTTATCAAGGTCTTTCTGAGTTTTAGGCTCAATCGAAATACCAATCACAGGTGCAGGGAAATCCATCGATTCGAGCGTGATAGGATGAGCTTCATCACACAAGGTATCTCCTGTACGAATATCCTTAAAACCTACTCCGGCCCCAATATCACCGGCATTGATTACATCAACGGGATTTTGTTTGTTCGAATGCATCTGGAAGATACGCGAAATACGTTCCTTTTTATCCGAACGTGAATTGTATACATACGAACCAGCTTCCAGTTTACCAGAGTATACACGGAAGAAGCACAAACGACCAACATATGGGTCGGTAGCAATCTTAAATGCAAGAGCAGTTAATGGTTCTTTGGCATCGGGATGACGAACAACTTCTTTTTCGGGATCACGTGGATCTGTACCTATAATCTCGGGTGTATCCAGCGGACTTGGAAGGTATGCACACACCGCGTCGAGCATGGTTTGTACACCTTTGTTTTTAAACGATGAACCACAAATCATCGGATTGATATCCATCGAGATAGTGGCTTTGCGGATAGCACGTTTAATTTCTTCTTCAGTAATGGTCGAAGGATCATCGAAATATTTTTCCATTAACACATCGTCGTGTTCGGCAATAATTTCGAGCATCTTATCTCTCCACTCTTTTGCTTCTTCGAGCAGGTCAGCAGGAATTTCTTCAACAGAATACTGAGCACCCATGGTTTCATCGTGCCAAAGGATGGCTTTCATTTTCACCAGGTCGATTACTCCCTTAAATTTTTCTTCAGCTCCGATTGGAATCTGAATCGGACAGGGAGTTGCACCCAGTACTTCTTTGACCTGGCGTACCACTTCGTAGAAGTCGGCACCCGAGCGGTCCATTTTGTTCACGTAACCAATACGTGGAACATTGTATTTGTCGGCCTGACGCCAAACAGTTTCCGATTGCGGTTCCACACCACCAACGGCACAGAAAGCAGCAACGGCACCATCAAGAATACGCAGCGAACGCTCCACTTCCACAGTGAAGTCAACGTGTCCCGGAGTGTCAATCAGATTGATCTTATACTTATCATCCAGATAGGTCCACGAAGTAGTTGTCGCAGCTGAAGTAATTGTAATACCACGTTCCTGCTCCTGCTCCATCCAGTCCATCGTAGCTGCACCATCATGCACTTCTCCGATTTTATGAGTCAGACCGGTGTAAAAGAGGATACGTTCCGAGGTAGTTGTTTTACCGGCATCAATGTGAGCCATGATACCGATGTTTCTGTTATAACTTAAGTCTCCTTTAGCCATCTAATTTAATTTCTTTTTTATATCTTAAAATTACGCTGCGTGATTAGAATCTGAAGTGAGCGAACGCGCGGTTAGCTTCAGCCATACGGTGCATATCTTCCTTGCGTTTGAAAGCACCACCCTGGTTGTTAAAGGCGTCAACAATTTCGGCAGCCAGTTTATCAGCCATCGAACGACCCCCGCGTTTACGGGCATACAATATAAGATTCTTCATTGAAACTGATTCCTTCCTGTCGGGACGGATTTCGGTTGGAACCTGGAATGTAGCACCTCCTACACGGCGGGATTTAACCTCCACAAGGGGAGTAATATTTTCGAGGGCTTTTTTCCAGATATCGAGAGGGGCTTTTTCTTCATTCGGCAGCTTGTTTTTTACTACCTCCAGCGAAGAATAAAAAATGTCGAAGGCAGTTGATTTCTTGCCATCGTACATAAGGTGGTTTACAAATTTTGTAACCATCGACTCATTGAAAACGGGATCCGGTAAAATGATCCGTTTTTTTGGTTTCGATTTTCTCATTTTAATTCAGTCTTTTGTTTTTTGGTTGCTTTGTAGTCTTACTTCAACAGGCTCCTCTGAGCCGTTTACTCAACCTTCATCTGCTACCTTTAAAACAAGTTGTTTAACTTTGTTTTTAATTCTCTTCAGAAAAAGAAGGTGGTCAGAATTTATTTCTTCTTACCTTTTGCAGGAGCTGCTGCTGGCTGTCCTGGTTTCGGACGTTTAGCACCATATTTCGAACGACGTTGCTTGCGACCGTTAACACCGGCTGTATCCAGTGTTCCGCGCACGATGTGATAACGTACTCCCGGAAGGTCTTTCACACGACCACCGCGTACCATCACAATCGAGTGTTCCTGCAGGTTGTGTCCTTCGCCCGGAATGTACGCATTCACTTCCTTCTGATTGGTCAAACGTACACGCGCTACTTTACGCATCGCTGAGTTTGGCTTCTTCGGAGTAGTGGTGTACACACGAACACAAACACCTCGCCTTTGTGGACATGAATCCAGCGCAGGAGACTTGCTCTTGTCGATCAGTTCTGCTCTTCCTTTTCTAACTAATTGTTGAATTGTAGGCATCTCAATTTTGTTTTAAACTTTAACTACTTTATTTTTATGGTTTTGGTACATACCCAAAACGGGCTGCAAAGTTACAAAAAGATTTTTTAACCTGCAAACCCTTTTTGACAAAAATTTTCCTTTTGTGTATTGAAAATCAGCACCGACGTTTAACGCGGACTTTCTGAAGAGGAATTGGTACTGTTTTGAGCATCGACAACTACCGCACACGCAGCATCTCCGGTAATATTCAAGACTGTGCGCAACATATCGAAAACCCGGTCGAGAGCATACAACAGAGGAAGGCCTTCAACCGGCAAACCAGCCGACACCAAAACTGCCACAACCAGTAAGGTTGGACCCGGTACACCGGCCTGACCAATAGCACCGATAGTGGAAGTAACAGTAATGGCTATGTATTGAGCCAGCGTGAGCTCAATGCCATACAACTGAGCAAAAAACAAAGCCACCAGCACATAATAAATGGCACTGCCTGTCATATTAATAGTTGCACCCAGTGGTACTACAAAAGCTGTGGTTTCCTTACTGACTCCTAATTTCTCCTCACAGGTCTTCATGGTGACAGGTAAGGTAGCCAACGAAGAGGAAGTCGACAAAGCCACCAGCTGCGGACGAAGCATTTCTTTAAAAAAACGGGAAAGTTTAATTTTCGAAAACAGAAATAGGGTAAGTGGGTACATGCCTGCGAAAATTACAATTGCGGCGAGGATATTGGTCCAGAAAAGATTGGCTACTTTTAACAGCAAATCATATCCAAATGATCCTGTAGCATCAGCCATTAAACCAAAAACTCCTATGGGCGCTACCCACATCACTTTTCCGATACACCAGATCAGCGCTTCCAGTAAGGTATTGAAGGCATTCACCACACCATCCTTTTTGGCTGATGGTAATGCACTCAAACCAAAGCCAAGGAAAAGTCCAAAGAAAATTATGTGGAGGATATTGCCTTCCACCAATGACTGTACCGGATTAGTCGGAATTACAGATAACAACATGGGCCAGAACTCCATTTTTTCGGCCTGAAGAGAATAATTTTCAGCAGGTATGAACGAACGAATTAACTCAATTGGAATGCCCGCACCCGGTCGTAACCAAATGCCCAGAAGAAACGCGATCAGAATTGCAGAAAGTGTCGTGGTTACTATATAAAGTATAGTAGTAATTCCAATTTTACCCGCTGAATTAGTAGCACCCAGTGAAGCAGAGCCTGCTACAATTGAAACAAACACCAGTGGTACTACCAACATCTTAATGAGTTGAATAAACAAAGTGCCAAGAGGGGCAAATACAGCCGCAGGCTCACCCATTATTCGTCCGACAACAACACCCAGCACCATGGCAATCAAAATCTGAAAACTTAAATCTGTGATTATTTTTTTAATGTTCACCTTCATAAGGTTCTTTTTACTGTTTATAAAACCATTAGAACTAACTCACTTATTCTTTAATTTTGTTGCTCAGGCATATCTTTCGGACCTGACAACGATGAATGATTGTTTTATCCAGGAATTTTCTTAACTATCAGAAATCCGGCAATCACCATATTGAGCAGCAAAAGTACAAAAAATACCCCTTTACTATTATCGGATGTTAAAAAATTAATCGTCGAAAACAATAAAGTACCCAACAATACGAAAACAAAAATGGAGATATTCATGTAGGCAAGTAATTGTCCGGCACGACGTCCTGAGTCGGATTGCTGAATGTGAGTAAGCCAGGGCACCTGAAAAAAACCACCGGCAAGTGCAATAAGCATGACAATCAAGCCAAAAGCAGGTACTGATAACTTGAAAAAGCTGATTATCCCAAAGCCCAGCGTCATCCCCAAACTTCCGGCAAGCACCAACACCCGCTTCGGCCATCGGGACTGTAAAAGCCCTGCCAACAAATTGCCGCTGATAATTCCAATTGCAACAACTGCCATAATGATGCCTGTAACAGTATTGGATACCTGTAAAACATCCGATGCATACACTACAATATTCATTTGTAAGATAGCTCCGGTCATCCAGAAAAAAGACACACCAAACACAGCACTATTTACGCCTTTATAGTGCATCGCAAGTCGAAAACCAGAAATAAAAAAACGTATAGGGTGGAGCTTCATTGAAGCGCCGAGCTCAGGTTGTTGTGGAAGTTCTACCACCTTTAATAGTAAGGTCGAAATTAATCCCATCAAAGCAAGCACAAAAAAAAGCGCCACCAACACGCCTACCCGGTAATAATCGCTCAAACCTGCTGCTACTACATTTCCTGCAAGGATTCCGGAAAAAGCCATGGCTTCAAAAATACCACTCCCTTTGGCACTACCCGACTTTCCTCCAATGTCGCGTATCAAACCATATTTCGACGGAGAATACAAACAGCTCTGAATACCCATCAACAGTACAGCAGCTATGGCAACAAACACCTTTTGGTAAATAAAAGCAATTGATGCAATCAACATTATCGGTAGCTCAATCCATTTGAGTACTCTGAATACTTTCGTTTTAGAATAATTTACAGCCCATCTACCCCCGAGTGGCGACAAAAGCAAATACGGAAGTACCAGAGCTGCGGATACCATGGCAATTACTTGTGACTGACTCATCCAGGATGGCATCGACCAGCCAACTGCGATAAAGATAACCGCATTTTTCAATAAATTATCATTAAAAACACCTGAAAAATTACTCAGGTAAAGGTATCCCCACTGCTTATTCATACTTTTCCAACTCTGGCCACAAATATACATCATTTCAGTTTCTGGCCAAATTTACAAACTCAATTAAGTCTAACAGTTAACATTAACATTATGTCCGCACACTTAACATCATATTGTTAATTTCAGTTATTTGCAAACTGATTATTAGTTATATTATATTAATTCTATTGACGATTTAGATTTTAACGTTTTAATATGTTCTATATTTGTGCAGTTATAAACTTTAGACCTGCACTCGGCATGTAGTCCTGAAAGCATGGTCAATATTAGTTTAGAAACGGCATTTCAGCAATCAGACAATGAAAAAAACAACAATTTTCATCCTCATACTTTCCATGCTTTTAACCTTTATCGGATTAATTCTGATACAGGCGCGCTATGTGATGGTAAATGCTGAGATGATTGAAAATCAATTCAATGAGAGTGTAAAAAGGAGCTTGTACCAAACAGTAAGATTAGTAGAAGAAAACGAAGCTCTGGAATACATGGCACTTACACTTGGCAGAAATGAATATTCCACTACTTCACAACAGTCGTCGAACTTAACCGATCTTCATTCAGGACTAAAAAACCAAATCGACACTTCGAAAAGCCAGTTAAGCATCAACACCGAAAAATCGGATAAGCCTGCGGTACGATTATCCACCAATCATGGTAAAGCCACTATAGAAGAGACATCCCGAATTTTACAAAACAAATTCAGAGAGAACTTCTCCCGCAGCAAAACCATTTTGGATCAGGCAGTATTTCGTTGGTTGAGAGAAAAAGATCAAAAGGAAATTAGTGAAAGAATTAATTTTGAGGAGCTTAACTCAATCATTGAAAAATATCTTCTGAGCAACGGGGTCGATTTGCCATTTTATTACAGTGTGGTTGATAAGTTCGGAAATGAAATTTATCGTTGCGATAAAGACATACATATCCCGCACCCTTCACATGGTCGAAACTTCTATACCCAGAAATTTTTCCCTTCAGAAAGTTCATCAAAAGAGGCATTTCTTGAGGTAACCTTTCCCACAAAAAAGAACTATATTATTAGCTCAATGGGGTTATTATACCCTTCCATTATACTGGTTGTGTTAATATTAGTCATCTTCATTGTTGCTTTGATTGTTATTTTTAAACAAAAACAGTTGAACAATATTAAGAATGATTTTGTTAATAACATGACTCATGAGTTGAAAACACCAATTTCGAGTATATCATTAGCTTCGCAAATGTTGCAGGATCCGGTTGTGGGCAAAACACCAGATACACTACGCCACATTTCGAAGGTAATTCTCGATGAAACCACACGCTTAAGCCGCATGGTCGAAGAGGTATTAAAACTCTCGCTCTTTGAATCGGAAAAGGCAACCTATAAAATGCGCGAAATGAATGTGAATGATCTGATTGCTCATACTTCAGAAATATTCTCACTTAAGGTTTCAAACAATGGAGGGAAGCTAACCACAGTTCTGAACGCAACAGAGGACTGGATACTGGCTGATGAGGTTCACCTCACGAACGTGATACACAACCTTATGGACAATGCGCTGAAGTACAGCGACAAACCTTTGTTATTAACACTTGAAACCTGGAATGAAAAAGACAAGGTGTTGATTAGCATTGAAGACAACGGAATAGGAATACCCAAAGAAGATCTCAAACGCGTTTTTGAGAAGTTCTACAGAGTACCTACCGGGAACAAACACAACGTAAAAGGCTTTGGACTGGGTCTTGCTTATGTGAAACGAATTATTAATGAACATAAAGGTACTATTAAGGTTGAAAGTGAGCTCAACATAGGTACCAAATTTATAATAGCATTACCAACACTAAAAAGTATCGATTATGAACGATGAAAAAGTAAAAATTTTATTGTGCGAGGATGATGAAAACCTCGGCATGTTGTTACGGGAATATTTACAGACAAAAGGTTATGATGCAGATTTGCAGCCCGACGGAGAGGCCGGTTACAAGGCATTCACCAAGAATAAATACGATTTGTGCGTATTTGATGTGATGATGCCTAAAAAAGATGGCTTTGCACTTGCGGCTGACATTCGCAACATTAACTCTGAAGTACCTATCATTTTCCTTACTGCTAAATCGATGAAGGAAGATATCCTCCAGGGTTTTAAATTAGGAGCCGACGATTACCTGTCGAAACCCTTTAGTATGGAGGAATTGCTTTCGCGAATTGAATCAATCCTGCGTCGTGTGAAAGGCAAGAAAGTGAAAGACGTTGTGGTATTCACCATTGGAGGATTTGTTTTTGACGCTCAAAAACAGGCACTTACCTTTGATGGTGAAACCAAAAAACTAACCACCAAGGAGTCGGAACTGTTACGTTTGCTGGCCTCTAATGCCAACAGCATTCTGGAAAGAAATTATGCTCTGAAATCAATTTGGGAAGACGATAACTATTTCAATGCACGTAGTATGGACGTGTACATTACCAAGTTACGTAAGTTATTGAAAGAAGATCCGAATGTTGCCATCATTAACATTCACGGTAAAGGGTACAAACTGATTACGCCTCAGGCCGGTGAATAACAAATGATTGACAACACTTTAATCACGATTTAAAATAATCGTTTAAGTTAAAGTACCAAAAGTGTCAGTTCTTACTATAGAACTGACACTTTTTAGTTAAAACGATTGGCAATTTCATCCTGAGAGATGATAACCATCACTGTTTTTCCATCGGGAGTATAGAGGTGTACCGGGCAGGCAAAAAGCTGTTCGACCAGGTTAGCCATTTCTTCCGCACTCAGACGGCCTGTCGGGGGAATTGCTGAAGTTTCCGCAAGAGTCAGCGCCATTTCTTCCCTTAATTTCTCCATGGGTTCACCATAAGCACTTTTAGTCCGCAAAAGAATATCGCTAAATAAGGCATTCACTTTTTCCGGTGATTTCAAGCGGGAGGGTATTCCCTGTACCAAAAGCTGTAACCCGCCAGATTCAACTTTTATATCAAATCCAAGAATTCGTAACTCGTCTTTAATCTGTTCGTAGAAGGGTAAATCCCCGGGCATTAATTCGATTACTTCAGGGAACAGCAACTGTTGTGAAAAGCCCTTGCGGAGTGAGAGTTCAGACATAAATTCGTCGAACAAAATTCGCACATGGGCCCGTCGCTGATCAATTAGCATCATTCCCGACTTTACAGAAGTGATAATGTAGCGTTCTTTCAATTGAAAATAAGCACCGGATGTTTGCGCTTCCTTTGAAATAACCTGTTGAATGTGTTCATTTTCTGAAGGTTTTTCAAAGCGGTCATCCTGGCGAAACAGGCTATCCCAGTTAACGGGAGGACGCGAATACGAACCAGATTGTTGAGAATCGGAAAAAGGATTGTATGAAGCATTAAAATGAATTGGAGGAGGAGTCACCTGAGCACCACGTTGAAGGGTAGGAAGTTCAGGTACTTCTTCCCGATCGAAATCGATGGAAGGCACAATATTGAATTTACCCAATGATTCTTTAACCGCAGCAGTAAGAATTGACCAGATTGCCTGTTCGTTTTCGAATTTTATCTCCGTTTTAGTTGGATGTATGTTGATATCGATGGTTTGTGGATCTACTTCAAAATAGATAAAATACGGAGGATTATCTCCCGGAGAAATCAACTGACTATAGGCCATCATCAAAGCCTTATGAAAATAAGGATGTCGCATATACCGACCGTTCACAAAAAAGTACTGTTGTGTTGATTTCTGCGCAAATTCAGGCCGACCGATAAAACCATGAATCGAAACGAGCGAAGTTTCGGCCTCCAACGACAACAATTGCTGACTCATCTTTCGGCGGAAATTCCCGAAAACCTGATCAATCCGGACTTTCACATTAGAAACCGGCAGGTAAAACACCTCATCATCTCCATCGTAGAAATAAAATTCAACCTCTGGATTCACTAAAACGATACGATAAAACTCGTTTAACAGATGATTTTTTTCCACACTGTCACTTTTGAGAAAACGCCTGCGTGCAGGTACATTGAAAAACAGGTTTTTCACATGAAACGAAGTGCCCTTATCGCACTGTACTATCTCCTGTCTGAAGACACGACTACCAGCTATTTCAACAAAGGTACCCAGTTCATCCTCCGACCGGCGGGTACGCATCTCAACCTGAGCAACGGCAGCTATCGACGCCAGCGCTTCGCCCCTGAAGCCCATCGTACGAATATGAAACAGGTCCTGAGCATCTGATATTTTGGAGGTAGCATGGCGTTCGAAAGCCATGCGGGCATCGGTATCGCTCATCCCCTTGCCATCATCAGAAACAGCAATCAGTGTACGCCCTGCATCTTTAATTTGCACACGTATCACCGATGCACCAGCATCCAGCGCATTTTCGACCAGTTCTTTCAACACCGAAGCAGGGCGTTGAATAACTTCCCCTGCTGCAATCTGATTCGCTACTGAGTCGGGCAACAACCGAATAACATCACTCATTCAGGCAATCCTTTAGTTCAGTAAGAAATACATCACAGCCAACAGCGCAACAATGATAACAATCAATCTAATATTCGATTGTTTCTCAGCTGCCCTGCGATCACCACGCCTGTTTGCCATCTCGCGAAATGTTCCACGCTGTATTGAGGGTTTATAACCTGCGTTATCAGATTCAACCGGTTTTCCAGCCTCATTCATCGCCTTCTCACGTTCCTTCAGTGCTTCCTTCTTAGGATCATAGTAGATATACCTGTACTTGTACTGAAGCGGCTTATGTAAATTAAAAAATCCCATGATTATTGTATCATATTAGATTAGCTGTATTCGCCATCGAATGACACGATAGCATCGTTGACAAACTGCCGGATGCGGGCTTCCTCATCTTTCTTACAGATAAGCAATACATTGTCCGACTCGGCAATCAGGTATCCATTTAGCCCTTCCACCACAGCGAGTTTACCCTGAGGAAGCGCCACAATATTTTCTTCACTTTCGTAGTAAAGCGTATTGCATTTCAACGTAACGTTCTTGTTTTTATCCTTTTCCGACATATCGTACAACGAGCCCCAGGTACCTAAATCGGTCCATCCAAAATCGCTGCAGAGCACATATACATTATCTGCCTTCTCCATTACCCCATAATCGATAGAAATATTCATGCAGGTAGGATAGATTGAATCGATAAAAGCCTGTTCCTTATCGGTATTAAAAACATCGCTTCCGGCCGCAAAGCGTGAATCAACTTCAGGTAGAAGCGTTTTAAACGCATGATCAATGGCATGAAGATTCCAGAGAAATATTCCGGAATTCCAGAAGAACTCACCGGTCTCATAAAAAATCTGAGCCAGTTCCGCATTGGGTTTCTCAGTAAAGGTTTTAACCTTGCGTAAAGCACCCTGGCCTTCGTCAATCTGAATATATCCATAACCTGTTTCCGGGCGGCTGGGTTTAATACCGAGGGTTAACAGACTGTTATTCTTGCTGATAAAATCAATTCCTGTTTCCAGTGTTTCAATGAAATCATTTTCCTTCATGATCAAATGGTCCGAAGGTGCAACAATAATATTAGCATCACTGGTTATTGATTTGATACGATGAACAGCATAAGCAATACATGGAGCTGTATTACGACGCATTGGTTCCAGCAACACCTGATTCTCTTTAATTTCAGGCAGCTGCTCCAGTATCATATCCTTGTAGATAATATTGGAAACTATCAGAATATTTTCAGCTGGTACTATCCGGCGAAAACGGTCGAATGTCATTTGAAGCAGCGAACGGCCGGTTCCAAAAAAGTCGAGGAATTGCTTGGGACGGTTATTTCTACTGAACGGCCAGAACCGGCTTCCAACGCCGCCTGCCATGATAACACAATAATTTTGACTCATCAGGTATTATTATTTATTTCTTAAACTACAGAATATTCTTCCTTCAAAAACAGCACTAAGATAGTGAGAAAATTTTGTTATTCAAAACACCAAAGCCGGAAGACTTAAACTTCCGGCTTTGGTTATTATCAGGTTATTGCTATATATCAGGCAGGATTGCCTTCTTCAATATCAAGCACATTTCTGCGTGCGTCCACTTTTTTATCGTATTCGTCGCGCGAGTAAACAATTAATTTATCGAGCTCACGCTGACCGGTACCAGCCGGAATCAGGTGACCACAGATTACATTCTCTTTAAGACCTTCGAGGCGATCCACTTTACCGTTGATAGCAGCATCGTTAAGCACCTTGGTTGTTTCCTGGAAGGAAGCTGCCGACATGAAGCTTGAAGTTTGCAATGCTGCACGGGTAATACCCTGAAGTATCTGATTCGAAGTAGCAGGAACGGCATCACGGGTTTCAACCAGACGAAGGTCACGGCGCTTCAATGCACTGTTTTCATCGCGCAGTTTACGTGGCGTGATAATCTGACCCGGCCTCAGCGATGTTGAATCACCAGCATCAAGAACCACCTTTTTACCCCAGATGCGATCGTTTTCCTCCATAAACTCGTTTTTATCCACAACCTGTTTTTCGAGGAAGCGGGTATCACCCTGCTCCAGGATTTCAACTTTACGCATCATCTGACGTACAATCACTTCAAAGTGCTTATCGTTTATTTTCACACCCTGCAGACGATACACATCCTGTACCTCGTTCACGATATAATCCTGAACCGCAGTCGGACCTTTAATCATCAGAATATCAGTAGGTGTGGTAGCACCATCCGACAGCGGAGTTCCGGCGCGAACGAAGTCACTTTCCTGTACAAGAATTTGTTTCGAAAGCGGAATAAGGTATTTCTTCTCTTCTCCGGTTTTTGAACGAACCGACAGCTCACGGTTACCACGTTTGATTTTACCGAAGGAAACCTCTCCGTCGATTTCAGCCACTACAGCCGGATTCGATGGATTACGTGCTTCGAAAAGTTCAGTTACACGTGGTAAACCACCAGTGATGTCACCGGTTTTACCAACAGCACGGGGAATCTTCACAAGCATCTGACCAGCCTTGATAGCATCGCCATTGTCGAGCACAAGGTGGGCCCCCACCGGAAGGTTATAGGTTCTCAAACGTTCGCCGGAAGCATCCACAATGTGAGCACTTGGCACACGGTTACGATCTTTCGACTCAATGATAATCTTTTCACGCAAACCGGTTGCATCATCGATATCAGTTTTAAACGTTACGTTTTCAACCACATCTTCGAACTCAATACGACCATCGGTTTCAGAGATGATTACCGCATTAAACGGATCCCACTCGCAGATGACCTGACCTTTAGTTCCTATATCGCCTTGTTTTGCAAAGAGTTTCGAACCATAGGGAACGTTTTGAGTAGTAAGCGTGATACCAGTATTGGTATCTATTACACGCATTTCAGCCAGACGGCTTACTACTACTTCGTATTCGGTACCCGACTCATCGGCTGCACTTACCGTACGTAATTCATCAAATTCGATACGGCCATCGTAGCGAAGTGTGATTTTCGATTCGGCAGCAATGTTCGAAGCGATACCCCCAACGTGGAAAGTACGCAGCGTCAGCTGTGTTCCCGGCTCACCAATCGATTGAGCAGCAATAACGCCTACAGCTTCACCAATGTGTACCATCTTACCGGTTGCCAGGTTACGACCATAACATTTGGCACAAACACCTTTTTTCGATTCACAGGTAAGTACCGAACGAATTTCAACACGTTCGATGGGTGAATCCTGAATTTTGCGTGCAAGCGATTCGGTAATCTGATCGCCTGAACCGACAATCAGTTCTCCGGTGAGCGGATGGTACACATCGTGCACCGAAACACGTCCCAGAATACGTTCGTACAAACTGGAAATTACCTCTTCATTATTTTTCATTTCAGTAGCCACCAATCCACGCAGCGTTCCGCAATCATCTTCGTTGATAATCACATCCTGCGACACGTCAACCAAACGACGGGTCAGGTAACCAGCATCAGCTGTTTTCAAAGCAGTATCGGCCAAACCCTTACGGGCACCGTGGGTTGAGATAAAGTATTCGAGCACCGACAAACCTTCCTTAAAGTTGGAAAGAATCGGGTTTTCGATAATCTGTCCACCTTCAGCACCTGACTTTTGCGGTTTTGCCATCAAACCACGCATACCGGAAAGCTGACGAATCTGTTCTTTCGATCCACGGGCACCCGAATCGAGCATCATGTAAACCGAGTTAAAGCCCTGATTGTCGCTGGCCAGCTGTTTCATCAAAATATTCGACAACTTGGAGTTGATATGCGTCCAGGTATCGATAATCTGATTGTAGCGTTCGTTATTGGTGATGAATCCCATGTTATAGAGATTCATGATTTCTTCCACTTCGGCATTTCCTTCCTTCACCAGTTCTTCTTTCTCGGCAGGAATAATTACGTCGCCAAGGTTGAACGAAAGACCACCCTTGAAGGCCATGAAATATCCCAAATCCTTAATATCATCGAGGAACTGAGCAGTACGGGCCACACCACATTTCTCGATAACAGTACCGATAATATCGCGCAATGACTTTTTCGAAAGCAACTCGTTGATATAACCTACCTGCGAAGGAACACATTTATTGAATAAAATTCGTCCGACAGTAGTTTCAATTAACTTTTCTACCGGGAAACCTTCCTCATCCACATCAAAGGTACGCACTTTAATCCAGGCGTGTAAAGCCACTTTCTTCTCGTTGTAAGCGATTTCAGCTTCTTCGGGAGAATAGAAAATAAGGCCTTCACCCATTGCTCCTGAACGGGGTTTAGTGATGTAATACAACCCCAAAACCATGTCCTGAGAAGGAACGGTAATAGGTGCACCATTGGCCGGGTTCAAAATGTTGTGTGACGCAAGCATCAGCATTTGCGCTTCGAGGATAGCCTCGTTGCCCAGGGGAAGGTGAACAGCCATCTGGTCACCGTCGAAGTCGGCGTTGAAAGCCGTACAGGACAATGGGTGAAGCTGAATTGCCTTTCCTTCAATCATTTTTGGCTGGAAAGCCTGAATACCAAGTCGGTGAAGAGTCGGGGCACGGTTTAGTAATACGGGATGTCCTTTCATCACGTACTCTAAAATATCCCAGATCACAGGGTCTTTGCGATCAACGATTTTCTTCGCTGATTTTACCGTTTTTACAATTCCGCGTTCGATAAGTTTGCGGATTACAAACGGTTTATAAAGTTCGGCTGCCATATCTTTAGGCAAACCGCATTCGTGCATCTTTAGTTCCGGGCCAACAACAATTACCGAACGGGCTGAGTAGTCGACACGTTTACCGAGCAGGTTTTGACGGAAACGACCCTGCTTTCCTTTCAGTGAGTCGGAAAGCGACTTCAACGGACGGTTGGCATCGGTTTTCACCGCGCTCGACTTACGTGAATTATCGAACAAGGAATCGACAGCTTCCTGCAACATACGTTTTTCATTGCGCAGAATCACTTCCGGAGCCTTGATTTCGATGAGGCGTTTCAGACGATTGTTGCGAATGATTACACGACGATACAGGTCGTTGAGGTCGGAAGTAGCAAAACGGCCACCATCCAGGGGAACTAACGGACGCAATTCGGGTGGAATAACCGGAACGATTTTAACAACCATCCATTCAGGTTTATTCCTGAGATGTGAAGCACGGAACGATTCCACAATCTGCAGACGTTTCAGAGCGTCGTTTTTACGCTGTTGCGACGAATCATTGTTCGCTTTATCGCGCAAATCATACGACAGTTCGTCGAGGTTCAGTCGTTGCAAGAGGTCGAGAATTGCTTCAGCGCCCATTTTAGCAATGAATTTATTCGGATCGTTATCATCGAGCAATTGATTTTCACGGGGCAGAGCGTCCATGATGTCGAGGTATTCCTCTTCAGTAATCAATTCACCATCAACGATATTTTCACCGTTGCCGGCTATACCAGCCTGAACAATTACATACTTTTCGTAGTAAATAATTGCATCCAGTTTTTTGGTGGGCATGCCCAGCAGGTACCCGATTTTGTTAGGTAGCGACCGGAAATACCAAATATGCGCCACAGGCACAACCAGTTGGATGTGACCCATGCGTTCGCGACGAACCTTTTTCTCGGTCACCTCTACCCCGCAACGGTCGCAAACAATACCTTTGTACCGAATGCGTTTGTATTTACCGCAATGGCATTCGAAATCCTTGGTCGGGCCAAAAATACGCTCACAAAACAATCCATCGCGTTCCGGTTTGTAGGTACGGTAGTTGATTGTTTCGGGTTTGAGTACTTCGCCGCTCGATAATTTCAGGATTTCTTCAGGGGATGCTAATCCTATCGATATCTTGTTGAAATTCGATTTTAGCTTATTATCTGTTTTAAAAGCCATAACTTTCTTTTTGCTTTACGTATATTATTCTAAGTTGACGCTCAATCCCAAACCTCTCAGCTCGTGTAACAACACATTGAGTGATTCCGGAATACCGGGTGCAGGCATTGGGTCGCCCTTCACGATAGCTTCGTAGGTACGGGCACGACCCATTACATCATCGGACTTTACGGTAAGGATTTCCTGGAGGATATGGGCTGCACCGAATGCTTCGAGTGCCCAAACTTCCATTTCCCCGAAACGCTGTCCTCCAAACTGTGCCTTACCTCCGAGCGGTTGCTGTGTGATAAGCGAGTATGGACCAATGGAACGGGCATGCATCTTATCTTCAACCATGTGACCCAGTTTAAGCATGTAGATAATACCTACTGTTGCCGGCTGGTCGAAACGTTCACCGGTACCACCATCGAACAAATAGGTTTTACCATACTGAGGAATGTTGGCTTTCGAAGTCCAGATATCCAGGTCTTCCAGGTGAGCACCATCGAAAATCGGAGTAGCGAATTTCACACCCAATTCCTTACCTGCCCATCCAAGTACAGTTTCGAAAATCTGTCCAAGGTTCATACGTGAAGGTACACCCAGCGGGTTCAACACGATATCCACCGGAGTTCCATCTTCGAGGAAGGGCATATCTTCGGCACGAACAATACGCGAAACAATACCCTTGTTACCATGGCGGCCGGCCATTTTATCACCAACACGGATTTTTCGTTTTTTAGCGATATACACCTTGGCAACCTGAACAATTCCGGTAGGAAGTTCGTCACCGATTGTGATATTGAATTTCTGACGTTTAATCTGTGCATCAAGTTCTTTGTACTTCCTGAGGTAATTAAGGATTAGCTCACGAATTAATTCATTCTTATGAGCATCCTGAGTCCATTTTACCAATTGTACTGTGCTATAGTCGATTTCACGAAGACGATCCTCCGTAAATTTACTGTTGCGTGAAATGAGATCTGTTCCCAGGAAATCTTTCACTCCTGCTGAAACCTTGTCAGCTGTAAGAACCATCAATTTTTCAATCAGTGTATTCTTCAAAACAGCAGCCTGAGCTTCAAATTCTTCATCCAGACGGGGAAGAACCGCTTTGTCAGCCAGTTTCGATTTTCTGTTTTTCTGCGCTTTCGAGAACAGGCGTTTACCAATTACAGTACCCGACAAGGAAGGAGTTGCTTTCAGCGAAGCATCTTTCACATCACCTGCTTTATCACCAAAGATGGCACGAAGCAGTTTTTCTTCCGGTGATGGATCAGATTCTCCCTTGGGAGTAATCTTACCAATGATAATATCACCCGGTTCGATGCGGGCACCAATACGAATAATACCGTTCTCGTCGAGATCGCGTGTAGCTTCTTCGCTAACGTTTGGAATATCAGAAGTAAACTCTTCCACCCCACGTTTAGTCTCACGAACTTCGAGCAACTGTTCTACAACGTGAATCGATGTAAACACATCGTCGCGTACCAGGCGTTCGTTAATTACGATAGCATCTTCGAAATTATATCCTTTCCAGGGCATGAAAGCAACTTTCAGGTTTTTACCAATAGCCAGTTCACCACCTTCGGTTGAATATCCTTCGGTCAGAATCATACCTTTTTGAACACGTTCGCCTTTGCGAAGCAAGGGTCGAAGGTCGATGGTAGTGTTCTGATTTGTTTTCTGGAATTTCGGAAGTTTATATTCCTTAACTGCCGAATCGAAGCTTACAAATTCATCTTCTTCGGAACGATCGTAGCGAATTTTAATACACTCGGCATCAACATACTCCACAACACCCGAACCTTCGGCAGTAATCTGAGTACGCGAATCGCTGATAAGCTGACCTTCGATACCAGTCCCAACAATAGGAGCTTCGCAACGAAGCAACGGCACAGCCTGACGCATCATGTTCGATCCCATCAGCGCGCGGTTCGCATCATCGTGCTCCAGAAACGGAATAAGCGCAGCAGCGATAGAAGCAATCTGCGAAGGCGACACGTCCATCAGGTGCACCTCTTCAGGAGCAACCACAGGGAAATCGGCACCCAGACGAGCTTTTACACGACTGCGGATAAATGTACCGTCGTCGTTGAGCGGAGCATTACCCTGAGCAACCACCAGTTCTTCTTCTTCTTCGGCAGTAAAATAGGTCACCCCGTTGTCCGACAAGTCAACCACAGCGTCTTTCACTTTGCGGTAAGGAGTCGAGATGAATCCCAGCTCATTAATTTTCGCAAAAATACAGAGTGATGAGATAAGACCGATGTTCGGACCTTCAGGTGTTTCAATCGGACAAAGACGTCCGTAGTGAGTATAGTGAACGTCGCGCACCTCGAAACCAGCACGTTCGCGGGACAAACCGCCTGGTCCCAGAGCCGACATACGACGCTTGTGTGTAATTTCAGCCAGCGGATTCTGCTGGTCCATAAATTGCGAAAGGGCATTGGTACCAAAGAACGAATTAATTACCGAAGATATACTCTTGGCATTAATCAGGTCGATGGGTGTAAACACCTCGTTATCGCGTACATTCATTCGTTCGCGAATGGTACGGGCCATACGCGACAAACCAACACTGAACTGGTTGTAAAGCTGTTCGCCAACTGTACGAACACGACGGTTACTGAGGTGGTCAATATCGTCCACTTCGGCCTTCGAGTTAATCAGTTCAATCAGGTATTTAATAATTTCGATGATATCTTCTCTGGTCAGAACGCGGGTTTCAGGATTGATAGAAAGATTCAGTTTCCGGTTGATACGGAAACGTCCCACATCGCCCAAATCGTAGCGTTTTTCGGAGAAGAACAGGTTGTTAATAACCTCGCGGGCTGAAGAATCATCAGCGGGGAGAGCATTACGCAACTGTTTATAGATATACAGTACCGCTTCTTTTTCCGAGTTACTCGGGTCTTTCTGAAGGGTATTGTAGATGATAGCATAATCATTCTGATTAGCATCGCCTTTGTGTAACAGGATGGTAGGGGCACCCGATTCGATGATATCGTCGATGTGTTTATTTTCGAGGATAGTTTCACGATCGATAACCACTTCGTTACGTTCGATACTTACCACCTCGCCGGTATCCTCATCCACAAAGTCTTCCACCCAGCTTTTCAACACACGGGCAGCCAGTTTTTGACCAACGGCTTTTTTCAGACTGGCTTTATTAACCTTTATTTCTTCGGCAAGATTAAAAATCTCGAGAATGTCTTTATCGCTTTCGAAACCAATAGCACGTAACAAAGTAGTTACAGGTAACTTCTTTTTACGGTCGATGTAGGCATACATCACGTTATTGATATCTGTAGCAAATTCGATCCACGAACCACGGAAAGGAATGATACGGGCTGAATACAGCTTGGTACCATTCGCATGGACACTCTGACCGAAAAATACACCCGGAGAGCGATGGAGTTGTGAAACGATAACCCGTTCGGCGCCATTTATAACGAAGGTGCCTTTGGGGGTCATATACGGAATTGGGCCCAGGTACACATCCTGAATCACTGTATCGAAATCTTCGTGATCGGGGTCGGTGCAATAGAGCTTCAGTTTAGCCTTAAGAGGAATTGAATAGGTCAGACCGCGTTCTATACATTCTTCGATGCTGTAACGGGGAGGGTCGACGTAATAGTCCAGAAATTCAAGAATAAAGTTATTACGCGTGTCGGCAATGGGAAAGTTTTCCATGAAAACTTTATAGAGACCCTCAGTTTTTCTTTTTTCAGGAGACGTATCCATCTGAAAAAAGTCTTGAAAAGATTGTAATTGTACTTCCAGAAAATCCGGGTAGTCGAACTGCGTTTTAATGGAAGCAAAATTGATTCTTTGATCTTTATTTAATGAAGACATTTTCAAAGATTTATGTGTGGTAATGCGGTGAACTTAACGTGATGTGAACCCGCTAAAAGAGTTCGAAATAAATAAGACGATAAAAGGTTTAGACTCCATCTGTGGGATGGAATCTAAACCAGGATCCTGACTATCAGGTAATTTTATTTAAGTTCAACTTCAGCTCCGCCTTCTGTCAACGCTTTGTTCAGGGCTTCAGCTTCGTCTTTTGTTACACCTTCTTTGATTTTCGAAGGAGCAGCATCAACTAAGTCTTTGGCTTCTTTCAGACCAAGACCAGTCAGTTCTTTCACTAATTTCACGATTGCTAATTTATTAGCACCTGCGCTTTTCAATACTACATCAAAAGATGTTTTTTCTTCTACCACTTCTGCAGCAGCTGCAGCAGGGCCGGCAGCAACAGCAACAGCTGCAGCAGCGGGTTCGATACCATATTCATCTTTCAAAATCTGAGCTAACTCGTTTACTTCTTTAACTGTTAAGTTAACCAATTGTTCTGCAAAAGCTTTCAAATCTGCCATTGTCTTTAAATTTATTGTAGTTATTTTTTTATTTTAAAACTGATAATTATCTTTCCGACAATGTTTTTAACACGCCGTGAATAGTAGTTCCTCCTGATTGGAGTGCGGACACAACGTTCTTAGCAGGCGATTGCAACAATCCGATGATTTCGCCGATAAGTTCGTTTTTGCTCTTGATGCTGATAAGTGTATCCAACTGGTTCTCACCAATATAGAACGACTCTTCAACATATGCTGCTTTAAGCACAGGTTTTTTGCTTTTACTGGCTTTGCTAAAATCTTTAATTAATTTAGCCGGCGCATTACCACTATTCGAAAGCAACACCGATGTTTCTCCCTTGAGTGAACCATACAGTTCCTCAAAATTAACAGGAGAGTTATCGAGAGCTTTACGAAGAAGGGTATTTTTCACCACCATCAGTTTCACATCCTGCTTGTTACAGGTACGACGCAGATTACTGGTTTCAGCAGCATTCAACCCGCCAATATCGGCAAGGTAGAAGTGAGCATACTCCTGAAGTGTAGCTTCAAGTTGTTTTATAATAGCGCTTTTATCTTCCTTTTTCATAAATTTAAATTTTATTCGTCAACAGATTTGGGGTCGATTTTCACACCCGCACTCATTGTGCTTGAAAGATAAATGCTCTTCACATACGTACCTTTAGCCGCAGTTGGTTTGAGTTTCATCAGTGTAGCAACGAATTCTTTAGCGTTTTCAATCAACATATCGGCAGTGAATGACACTTTACCAACAGAAGTATGAACGATACCGAATTTATCAACTTTGAAGTCGATTTTTCCTTGTTTCACTTCTTTAACTGCTTTTCCAACTTCGTTGGTAACAGTTCCGCTCTTAGGGTTCGGCATCAGTCCGCGTGGACCAAGAACGCGCCCCAGAGCACCTAATTTACCCATGATGGCTGGCTGAGTGATAATCACATCAACATCGGTCCAACCACCTTTAATTTTATCGATATATTCATCGAGACCCACATAGTCGGCGCCAGCTTCTTTAGCGGCAGCTTCCTGATCGGGAGTACATAATGCAAGAACCCTGATTTCTTTTCCCGTACCATTTGGCAGTGATACAACACCACGAACCATTTGGTTGGCTTTACGAGGGTCAACACCCAGGCGTACATCAATATCTACAGAAGCATCGAACTTAGTGGTAGTAATTTCTTTTACCAACTCAGCGGCTTCCCTTAGTGTATAGGCTTTCCCAGCTTCAATTTTAGCTGCTGCCAACTTTTGATTTTTTGTCAGTTTACTCATAATTGAAGTTAATTAATTGTTTTCAGGAAAACTACCTTTAACGGTAATACCCATACTTCTCGCTGTACCTGCTACCATTTTCATGGCAGCGCCTAATTCAAAACAATTCATATCAACCATTTTGTCCTGAGCGATATCCTTCACCTGATCCCAGGTGATTTCGGCCAACTTTTTACGGTTGGGCTCGGCGGAACCACTTTTCAGTTTCGACACTTCC
This sequence comes from Paludibacter sp., assembly GCA_034002585.1. Lineage (GTDB taxonomy): Bacteria > Bacteroidota > Bacteroidia > Bacteroidales > Paludibacteraceae > Paludibacter. The sequence goes on along the minus strand of JAVFAG010000010.1, from coordinate 29,440 downwards.
AGCAACTGAATAGCTACAGGAGGAGTCTTAACAACAAAGTCGAACGATTTATCCGAATAATAGGTGATAACAACAGGTAAAACCTTTCCGGCTTTGTCCTGGGTTCTGGCATTAAATTGTTTGCAAAACTCCATAATGTTGATCCCTTTAGAACCCAATGCAGGTCCTACCGGAGGAGATGGGTTTGCCGCACCCCCTTTAATCTGTAGTTTAATAAGTCCAGCAATCTCTTTAGCCATAATTGTTATTTTTTGAAGATTAAATTAGAATAACCGGGTGTAACAGTTCCGCTTATTCCCGTTCTACCTGATTGAAAGATAGTTCGAGTGGCGTTTTACGGCCGAACACTAAAACCATAACTTTCAGCTTTTTCTTTTCGGTGTTTACCTCTTCGATAACGCCGGTGAATCCGTTGAACGGACCCGATACCACTTTCACATTTTCGTCCTTCAGGAAGGGAGTAAGCAGTTCTGCTTCATTTTCCTGCATCTCATCAACAACACCGAGGATACGATTGATCTCCGACATGCGAATAGGGGTAGGAACATTGTTTTTCTCCTCCAGAAAACCGAAAACATTGGGTACCTGACGAATGCGATGGGCAATTTCGCCAACAAGATTAGCTTCAATCAAAACATAGCCCGGCATCAGGTTGATTTCCTTGGTGACGGGCTTACCGTTACGAATGATTATTTTCTTCTCGGTAGGAATCACAACCTGAGTTACGAATTGTCCAAGATCAGAATTCTTGATATCTGCATCAATATATTCTTTCACTTTATTCTCCTTGCCACTAAAGGCACGCAGGACGTACCATTTTAAATTGGTTGATTCAGACACTTCTTGATCCTCCCGTAGAATTAATTACAATAAACTTTCGTAAATTTTTGTCATGATCCATTCGAACCCTGAATCCATAACCCACACTATCAGAGCAATGATGATGGAAGCTACCAACACTACGATAGAGCTGTTGACCAATTCCGCACGGGTTGGCCACGACACTTTTTGAGTTAATTCAGCGTACGACTCTTTGATATAGTTTACTACTTTCATATAAATAGATAGAATTTGCACGGGCAGAGAGGCTCGAACTCCCGACACCTGGTTTTGGAGACCAGTGCTCTACCAACTGAGCTACGCCCGTGTATGAAGCCGTTCTCCCGTTAGGGAAAACGGCTTTCTTATATGTTTTACTGTTCCCGATTAATTAGTCGAGCAGTTCAGTAATCTGACCCGAACCTACAGTACGTCCACCTTCGCGGATAGCGAAGCGGAGACCTACGTTACAAGCTACAGGATAGATCAGCGTTACAGTGATCTCGAGGTTGTCACCCGGCATTACCATGTCGGTTCCTTCCGGAAGAGTGATTTCACCTGTTACGTCCAGTGTACGAATATAGAACTGGGGACGGTATTTATTGTGGAACGGAGTGTGACGACCACCTTCTTCTTTCTTCAGAATATAAACCGAAGCTTTGAAAGTAGTGTGAGGAGTTACTTTACCCGGGTGGGTAATAACCATACCACGTTTGATTTCGTCTTTGTCGATGCCACGGAGCAACAAACCTACGTTATCACCAGCCTGACCATCATCAAGAATCTTGCGGAACATTTCCACACCGGTAACAACTGATTTCTTGGCACCCTGTCCCAAACCGATGATCTGAACTTCTTCACCTGTTTTGATCTTACCTGTTTCGATACGACCAGTAGCTACAGTACCACGACCAGTGATAGAGAATACGTCTTCAACCGGCATAAGGAATGGTTTGTCAACTGCACGTTCGGGCAGTTCAATCCAGGTATCAACTGCATCCATCAGTTCCATGATTTTTTCTTCCCACTCTGGAACACCGTTCAATCCACCTAAGGCAGAACCACGGATTACAGGAGTGTTATCGCCATCAAATTCGTAGAATGAAAGCAGCTCGCGCATTTCCATTTCAACGAGTTCAAGCATTTCTTCGTCATCCACCTGGTCGCATTTGTTCATAAAGATAACCAAACGGGGAACGTTTACCTGACGAGCCAACAAGATGTGTTCGCGAGTCTGTGGCATAGGACCATCAGTAGCAGCAACAACGATGATAGCACCGTCCATCTGGGCAGCACCGGTAACCATGTTCTTAACGTAGTCGGCGTGACCCGGACAGTCAACGTGTGCATAGTGACGGATAGCTGTCTGGTATTCAACGTGTGCAGTATTAATTGTAATACCACGTTCTTTTTCTTCAGGTGCATTATCAATCGAATCGAATGAACGCAATTCAGAAAGTCCCTTTTTTGCTAAAACAGTCGTAATAGCAGCGGTCAGCGTAGTCTTACCGTGGTCAACGTGACCGATGGTACCTACGTTTACGTGAGGTTTCGACCTGTCAAATTTTTCTTTTGCCATAACTCAAAGATTATTTTTTTAGATTTTAATGAATATGTTTTTATAAAAGCTTATAGAGCTGTTGATGGGACTTGAACCCGCGACCTCTTCCTTACCAAGGAAGTGCTCTACCCCTGAGCTACAACAGCAAAAAGAGCGGAAGACGGGACTCAAACCCGCGACCCTCAGCTTGGAAGGCTAATGCTCTATCAACTGAGCTACTTCCGCAATTTCAACACCTGCATTTTCAACTCAGTTGATAGAGCATTTAAGTGTCTATCTTTTGGCAACTGAGCTACTTCCGCAATTTCAACACCTGCATTTTCAACTCAGTTGATAGAGCATTTAAGTGTCTATCTTTTGGCAACTGAGCTACTTCCGCAAAAAAGTGAGTGGGCAGTGAAGGATTCGAACCTCCGAAGTCGAAAGACAGCTGAGTTACAGTCAGCCCCAGTTGGCCACTTTGGTAACTGCCCAATAATTTACATTCGGTCGGTTTTTTCTCCTTTCCGCTTTCAGTTGAGCCTCTTGTCGGATTCGAACCAACGACCCCGAGATTACAAATCACGTGCTCTGGCCAACTGAGCTAAAGAGGCAAAAACCTGTATTTTATCACGTTTTTAGTCGAATAAAAAGCCGTTTAAATACGCTTATTCAAACGGCTTGCAAATGTACGAAATTATTTTGGATTACAAAACAATTCAGTAAATATTTTATTTTTTGGTCAGTTTTTCTTTGTATTTCAGGATTTGCTTCTCTAAAGCTTCCAACGACAGGTCAATTGCTTCTTCAAAAGTGTCGCATGTTTTAGATGCAAAAAACTCACCCGATGGTACACTGATCTTAATTTCTGCTTCTTTATTGGATGCAGTTTCCGGTTTAACCACCTTTAAATACACCTCTACCGTTGTAATGTCATCAAAAAACTTTTTCAGCTTTGATGTCTTCTTCTCCACATGGGCTTCAAGGGCCTTCGTCGCGTCGAAATTGATCGACTGAACTCGCAGTTTCATAATCGCCTCCTTTTTTATTTAGCTCTTGGATGAGCTCGTTTATATATAGTGTGTAATTCTCCAAAACCAGTATGGGTGTAAACCTGTGTTGCAGCAAGCGAACTATGCCCCAGTAATTCCTTCAGGGCTCCTATATCGGCTCCGTTATTTAAAAGCCCGGTGGCAAAACTGTGTCGAAGCACGTGCGGACTTATCGTTGGCAGGGTACTTACCTGCGACATCACAGCATGTACAATATTATATACCAGTTTCGGATACATTCGTTTTCCGTTACTTCTTACAAAAAATGATTCAGGGACAAATTTCAGGACACGACTCCTGAGCAATAGGTAGTTCTCAATTCTCTCACACAAACCAGCATCCAGGGGTAGAATGCGTTGTTTATTACGTTTACCGGTAACCTTCACCTCACAGGCTCGTGTGTCGATGTCGGTATCCTCAATTGCAATCAGTTCGGAGAGTCGTATTCCCGTCATGTAAAACAGCTCTATTATCAGTAAATCTCTCAACCGTTCAAAATCGTCGGGCAAAAAACTCGAATCGAGCGCCTCTACTATCTCCCGGTGCTTAAAAAACACCGGAAGCGGCTTTTTTGTTTTGGGAAGAATGATTTTTAACGTTGGGTTCCTGGTAGCCAGACTACGCATCAGTAAAAACCGCCAGAATGATTTCAGGGTCGATATCTTTCGGGCAATCGTCCGGGCACCACAACCATCTTCGGTAAGCTGCATAATCCAGGCTCTTAAATCAGCCTGTGTGATGGAATCGGGATTGAACGTGCCAGACTCAATCTTCATGAACTCATGAAACTGAGTTAAATCGTTATGGTACGACAAAACAGTATGAGAAGAGTAATTCTTCTCATACTTTAAATATTGCAGAAAGTCATTTATCATAACCTTATCCCTATTCTGCAACGAAAATAGAACAAATAAACCAACTATGCAACTAATCGAGACGATTAATTGCCGGATTTACTTATTCCTGTCCGAGTTGCATCTTCTGAACATAAACCGCGTGCATCTTCTGCTCACGCTTTACGATGGAAGGCTTATCAAAACACTGACGGCGACGGAGTTCTTTTACAACACCGGTCTTTTCAAATTTACGTTTGAATTTCTTTAATGCTCTCTCAATGTTTTCGCCTTCTTTTACAGGAACTACGATCATAATTATTGACTATTAATGGATTGTTTATCTCTTTGTTAATTGATTAAAAATTTCGGACTGCAAAGATATGTAACTTTTTTTATTCAACCAAAACAAACCCATTTTTTTTCATCCCTTTCAATAAAAAACTCATTAAGCCTTTGATAATAGGTTGAAATGGCAGAAATCACTATCTTTGCACTTCCCAAATTAATCATTTATCATTAAAATGGATATCCCTTCTCCCTGCTTTGTAATCGACGAAAAACGCCTGCGCAGGAATCTGGCGTTGATAAAAGATGTACAAGACCGTTCAGGCGCTCAGATAATACTGGCTTTCAAGGCCTTTGCTCTTTGGAAAGCATTTCCGATCGTAAGAGAATACATTCCGTGTTCCACAGCAAGCTCTCTCGCCGAAGCACGACTGGCATTTGAAGAAATGGGAAGCCCCGCGCATACCTATGGACCAGCCTACTCCGATAAAGAATTCGATGAGATTATGCAGTACAGTAGCCATATAACTTTTAATTCGCTGGCTCAGTTTGAGAAGTTTTATCCCCGCACTCAATTCTACAACATTTCCTGTGGACTACGTATCAATCCGGAATTTTCGGATGTAGGTACCGATTTATACAACCCTTGTTCTCCCGGATCCCGTCTCGGAATTATTGCCGAAAACCTGGGCGATAGGCTACCCGATGGAGTGGAAGGCCTCCATTTCCATACCTTGTGCGAAAGCAATTCCTTTGATTTGGAGCGTACCCTGGTGGCTGTAGAACAAAAATTCGGCAAATTTTTCCCTTCGGTTAAATGGCTAAATATGGGAGGCGGACATTTAATGACCCGCGAAGGCTACAACACCGAACATCTCATACAACTGCTTCAATCGTTCAGGGCAAAGTATCCTCACCTGAAACTAATTCTGGAACCAGGGAGCGCCTTTGCATGGCGAACCGGTGAACTGATTTCGACGGTGCTTGATGTTGTTGAAAATAAAGGAGTGCAAACAGCTATGCTCGACGTCTCCTTTTCGTGCCACATGCCCGATTGTCTCGAAATGCCGTATAAACCGACCATAGTGGGTGCCACCGATCCCGTAGCCGGTAAACCAACCTATCGCATGGGTGGAAACAGCTGCCTGGCAGGTGATTTTGTAGGTTCCTGGTCGTTCGACGAAGCTCTGAAACCGGGCGATCGTATTATCTTTGAAGATATGATTCATTATACCCTGGTGAAAACCACCATGTTTAACGGCGTTAGCCATCCTTCAATAGGAATGCTTAAAGCCGATGGTAGTTTTCAACTCTTCCGGGAATTTGGGTATGAGGATTATAAAGGAAGAATGAGCTGAAAATCAACGTTTCGATATCATCATCCCGGGCGAAACACTAACCAATCCCCGGTCCATCATAAACCTGATAACTTTTATCAGCTTTGCTTCTTTAAAACCTGTTAGCTGCACCAGCCTGGCCAGTGGCTGAGGAGCATCAGTCACTATCTGCAACATCTTTTCGCTGATTGTCGTAAATTCGGTTTCGCTCACCTGCGTTTCTTGTTGTTTCAGGCAGATGTCGCACTGTCCGCAAGGCCTGGTGTTTTTCTCCCCAAAATAAGCCAGCAGCAACTGACTTCGGCAAATCACTTCTTCGCGGGCATAGTCGAGCACGCTTTTCGCTCGCGACACATAGCGATCTTTCCTGTCGTCGTAGGCTTCCTTGCCCAGATACAGACGCGACGACTCTACCCGCTCGTGGGTATAGGTGAGAAAAGGAGTTTTCTTTCGGGGAATATACTGGATGATACGTGCTTTCGACAATCCGATAAGTTCCTGAATCACTTCGTCTTTTTTCCACTCCAGCCTCTTGGCCAGCATTTCCTCATTTATATAGGCCGGATCGGTAAATAATCCCGTATAGGAACGCAATAATAAATGTATGAGTCGATCTTGCTTTACATCGGGTCGTAACTCATACAAACTCTCCTTTTCAACTGTAAACAGCACTCTCGAGCTATTATCCTGTTCGTCGGTCAGGTAAAGATACCCTGCTTGTTCAAGCAGTTTGATGGCATTGTACGACACCAACATCGGCAAGCGGAAGCTGGCACAGAAATCGGCCAGGTCGAAAGCGAACGTCACATCGAGGCCCGACCCGACTGCTACCTGGTAATAATTTCCAAGGGCATCATACACTTTTCGGACTGTATCTTTATCGGGAAAAGTGTCCATCACGCGTTTTCGCATTTTTACCACATCGCCGTTGTTAAACAAAACAACTGCCCAGGCTCTTTTCTCATCCCGACCGGCTCTACCTGCCTCCTGAAAGTAGGCTTCCAGCGAATCAGGCAAATCCATGTGAACTACGGTTCGCACTTCCGGCTTGTCGATTCCCATCCCAAAAGCATTGGTAGATACGATGACACGGGTTTGATCATTTTTCCATCGCTGTTGTCGGGCATCTTTGGTATCATTCGACAGTCCGGCATGAAAATGTTCGGCAGCAATTCCATTTTGAACCAGAAAATCGGCAATTTCTTTGGTACGTTTTCGGTTTCTGACATATACAACTGAAGTTCCGGGAATTTTATTCAGGATGTGTAAAAGCTGATCTTCCTTATTTTCGGTAGTTCGAACCACATAGGCCAGATTGGTCCGGAGGAAACTCTTCCTGAAAACATTTTTCTCGCTGAAAGCCAGCCTTTCCTGAATATCATCAACCACTTCGGGCGTTGCAGTAGCTGTGAGTGCCAACACAGGTACACCTGGCAACACTTCCCTGACATCTGCAATTCGCAGGTAAGAGGGACGAAAATCGTAGCCCCATTGTGAGATACAATGCGACTCATCAACAGCTATCAGACACACCTGCGTCTGTTTTATTTTTTCTATAAACAGTGTCGTTGCTAATCGTTCGGGCGATACATACAGAAATTTAAAAGCTCCAAAAACACAATTATCGAGTGTAGTAAGAATTTCCTCACGGGTCATCCCTGTAAAAATGGCTGCAGCCTTAATGTTCCTGCGTTTCAGGTTTTCCACCTGATCCTTCATAAGGGCAATAAGGGGAGTTACTACAATGCACACACCCTCCATTGCCATTGCCGGTACCTGAAAGGTGAGCGACTTACCGCCACCGGTAGGCATCAGACCAAGGGTATCCTTACCAGCTGCAATACTTTGAATAATATCGCCCTGTAGAGCCCGGAACTGATCGTAGCCCCAGTAGTGTTTCAATATGTCGATAAATTTCTGCATGGATAAATTTTAACCTGTAAAGATACAGTTTTTCACAAAAAAACCTCCGAAAAAATCCGGAGGTGTAGCAATTTTTTGAATGAAAGTAGTGGTTGCTTAACCGTTCAGTTCGTCGAGAATTTCCTGAATATCATCGATACAACTGCCACATACAGCGCCTGCTTCGATAGCGTCGCCTACTTCTTCTACTGTTTTACAACCATGTTCTTTTATACCTGCTATAATATCACTGCGAGTAAGATCGAGACACGTACAAATTACCGGATCATCTGCCATTTTTTAAATTTTTTATTGATTAAACTTTTTTTAGTTGAATGATTTGAGTAAGCATAACACACGATTACCTGAAAATGTTTGGTAAAAATCTGATTTGAATACAAAAATAATATTTTTTTGAAACTTAACAACTAAAGTTTTTATCTTTGTCAATTGATTTTGAACAAAAAAAATGAAAAGCAACTCATTTATACTTATATATGTTTTGTTAGGCACGGTGTTTACCCAACTGGTATCAGCTGAGTACTATTTTTACGTACAGTTTTCAGATAAAAACAATTCACCCTATTCACTGAGTACTCCGGGCGAATATTTATCCTCGCGTTCGCTGGCGAGAAGAGCAGCTTTTCAAATTGTGCCCGACTCAGCCGATTTACCGGTTAATCCGGACTATGTTGAACAGGTACGTCAAACCGGGGTTAGTATCCACTCCCGCAGCAAATGGCTGAATGGCATTACCCTGCTCACTGCCGACAGCAGTAAAATGAATCTGGTACGGGCCTTACCATTTGTACGGTTTGTTCAGTTTACAGGATTGAAAGGACAAGCTGCAACTGCTCCACAAAGAACAAAAGGAGAACCGCAAACCGACGATTATGGCTTAGCCCTTGAACAACTTCAGCAGCTAAACGGACAGTTTCTTCATTTGAAAAATGCAACCGGGAAGGGTATTCTGATTGGAGTTCTGGATGCAGGCTATAAAAATGTGGATGTAAATCCTGCCTTTGCCGATATGAGAACATCGGGCCGAATCGTCGGAAATATCAGCATTGTGGATCCCGCAATCAATGTTTATAATGAAGATTCGCATGGGGCTGCCGTTCTTTCCGTGATGGGAGGATATTTGCCCGCGAATTATAAAGGTACTGCTCCCGATGCTTCCTTCCTTCTTATTCAAACGGAATATGTTCCTACAGAATACCTTTCAGAAGTCGATTTCTGGGTCAGGGGAATTGAATTCGCCGACAGCGTGGGGGTCGATGTCATTAATTCATCGCTTGGATATACTACTTTCGATGATCCAACCATGAATTTCCGGTATGTAGATATGAACGGTCGGGTATCGAGAGCCAGCATTGCAGCCGAAATAGCTGGAGCTAAAGGAATACTGGTGTGCAACAGTGCCGGGAACGATGGGAATAAGGCCTGGAAATACATCGGTTCTCCGGCCGATGCACGGAATATCCTTACTGTAGGTTCTGTTGATAAAACCGGACTACCTTCCACTTTCACATCCTTAGGGCCTACCTTCGACCAGCGTGTGAAACCAGAAGTGGCTGCACGCGGTTCGTCCACAGTTTTAGTAAACACAGCCGGCACAGTAAGCACAGCAAACGGAACCTCTTTTTCTTCTCCGGTCATGGCCGGACTTATGGCCAGCTACCTGCAACTCCTCCGCGATCAACAGGTAGTGATTTCTGTGGAACAAATTATTCATCGAATTCTAGCTACAGCCAATTCGATCAACTCCCCTACTCCGCAATTGGGCTATGGCATTCCCGACTTTTCAAGACTTCCGGAGATGATACCTGCATTGTCTGTCGAAGCTCCTTCTAACTCAGAAAACCTGCGAATATTTCTGAATTTAAGCGAAAAACAGGTGTTTTTAGAAGCGACAACCCCTATCCAATCCATTCTCATTGTTGATATCGCAGGGAATCAACTGGTAAAAACTGACATCCTGAACAATTTTGCAACCATCGATCTTTCAGGCTTCCCACAGGGGATTTACCTGATTTATATACAAACATCCACCGGAAACTACACCCGTAAACTCTCACTGTAAACTCATGACACGCAAAACATATAGCCTGACCGAACTGACTTCGCACATTGAAAAGGTATTCCGTGTCAATTTTGATGAAGCACTCTGGATTCGTGCCGAAATAAGCGAACTTAGGGAGAAGAACGGTCACTGTTACCTGGAACTAATTGAGAAAGACGATACAAACGATACTCTGCAAGCCCGTATAAAAGCTTCGATCTGGTCGTCATCCTATCGGCTGTTGAAACCCTATTTCGAGGAAACCAGCGGTCAGTCACTACGCCCAGGGCTCAGTATTCTCGTTGCCGCCACCGTTGAATTTCACCCACTATATAGTATCAGTCTGGTTGTTAAGGACATTGACCCGGAGTACACACTGGGTGCGCAAGCCCGCAGGAGACTTGAAATTATAAAGCAATTGGAAGCGGATGGCGTTATGGACATGAACAAGAGTTTGCTACCGGCCACTTTACCTCAGCGAATAGCTATCATATCTTCATCAACAGCAGCAGGTTATGAAGATTTCATGAATCAACTGCATCACCATCCCTCTCAATTTGCATTTTACACCCGGCTATTCCCTGCTATCATGCAGGGTGATTCGGCCAGCGAATCGATTATATCCGCTTTGGAAAGTATTTTCGAAGTGAGCGACCGGTTCGATCTGGTGGTGCTTATACGGGGGGGAGGTGCAACTACCGACCTGGCATGTTTCGATGAGTATGAACTGGCGTTGAATTGTGCTCAGTTTCCTTTACCTATCGTTGCAGGGATTGGACATCAGCGCGATCAGAGCATTGTCGATATGGTAGTCTTTCAATCGGTAAAAACACCAACTGCTGCTGCGGAATATATTATTGACCGTATGACGAAAGCAGAAGAAAAAGCGATGGAGCTTTATGATGCCATTATAGGCATTGCAGAGAAAACACTCAATCGTGAGAAACAACGCATCAACGATTTCAGGTGGAAAATTAAAAATGTACTTTACACTAAAAGTCGTGAAAAGATTATTGAGCTGGAGAAGCAAAAATCGAGAATAAAAGCTGGTATTCAGCTTTTATTAGCGAAAAAGTCTAACCAATTGAAAATCTACGAATCGGCAATCGAGCGACAATCGCCGGCAGCAATGATGAAATACGGATACACAATAACTATTCAGTCAGGCAAACGACTGACCAGCGTAACCCAGGTAAAAACGGGTGAACCAATGACTACTATCTTCCCGGACGGACACACGGTGAGCCTTCCCAATGAGAAAAAGGTTCTCCCATGAAGGCATTGATTGCTCCGCTCAACCGGAGCCCTGGTCATGCAACGCAATGTATCCCGGACAGACCCGGCAGGAATATCTGGCGGATTACCAAAAAAAACCGTGAGCTCAGTGCCCACGGTGTTAACTAAACAATTCAATTTTACTTATCTTCTGCCTGAACTGGTTTCCGATTTGCCTTCAGTACTTCTTCGGGATGAACTTTCGCTGGACCGGGAAGGTGCCGGAGTACTCTTTGAAGGTTCTGGCCGTGCATCCCGTACTCGTTCACTCTTAATTTCCGGCTTTCTTTCTGTATCCCTGCGATTTACTTCCCGTTTGGATTCATCATTCTGACGGGATTCAATCCGCTGGCGGGTTTCCGGTTGACGTTCATTGCGTTGAATAACTTCTGGTTTCCGGTCGTTACGGCTATCTACGGACGGACGTTGATCGTGTTTTCTGTTATTTTCATTATACCCGCTGTTGTTGCTGTTGCTTCGGCTTTCGTTTCCTCTGTACACATTTCCCCGGTTATCCCGTCTTACAGGCCTGTTGCTGTGTTCGATACGATTGTAGTGATGCCGTGTATCAATATACCGGTGGATGTGATGATGATAGGACGGAAGGGCTACAATGTGGCGAACCCTGTAATGGCGGGGATAATAGCCCCAATAATAAGGCGATACATAACGTGGAGAACGGAAATCCCATAACCAGCGAATAATAACAGGTCTGCGTCGGAATACCGGTTCGATTATGTAATCACGGCCATAGATGGATTCATGTCCTACAATCTGAATTTGTTCGTTGTTGTACCGGTCACGCCAGATGTAAAGGGTTGCTACTGTCTGATAATAATTTCTACCAAGTACCGCTTGTACTTCAATTACATGTTCATCGTACTCGGAATACTGTTCAATTCTCAAATAATCGATATAACCATCGTTATTTAAATCGAGATTAGAGATGCGGTTACGGTTGTCGTTGAGGATGTACTCAAAATCGGAAATAGTGCGTGATTGAGAAAACGCGGTAGCTACAGCTTGTAAGTCGAGGAATTCGTGATAGTTGTAGCGAACATTTACTGAAAGCTGTGCTGATGAGTGTTGAGTAGAACCAGCTGCGAAAGCTGTTACTAACAGGATTGCTAAATATCGTTTCATGACGGGTTGATTTAAAAAATTTCTGATAAGTATTAAAAAAAGTGCACGGTTATCTCTTTTTCAAATGTTGTGCCACAAATACAAAAATGTGTATATTTGCAAAATATATGAATACACTCGACTACATAATTCTATTTCCTATACTTATCGGTTTCATTATCGGTTTATTTAAGGGACTAATAAAGGAAGTGATAGGCCTGGCCATTGTCATTCTGGGAATTTATCTGTCAAGGTTGTTAGCCCCATTCGTTTCAGAATTATTGGTACAATGGCTGGATATTAGTCCGCGGGGCTCACAGCCACTTGGTTTTATTGTGGTTTTCGGCATAGTTGCCATCGTACTTACCCTTACAGGGAGGATGATTCAGGGACTGGTTCAGGCTCTTTCACTAGGATTTATTAATTCGATGATCGGAGGAGTTTTTGGTGCAATAAAGATTGCCCTGATCTACAGTATATTTTTTAATTTATTACATAGCCTGGAACACCGATTCCCCATAATTGAAGCCGAAAGTCGTGAAAATTCAGTATTGTATGAACCTGTAAAGGAGCTGGCACCTCAACTGTGGGATGAACTGACCGAACAAAAAACAGAAAATGCTCAAACTTCGCTTTACAACTAATCTGCTGGAATGTGGATGCGACGAAGCAGGGCGAGGTTGTCTGGCAGGCCCCGTGGTTGCAGCAGCAGTAATACTCCCTTCCGATTTTCACAACGAAGTGCTTAACGATTCCAAACAATTATCAGAAAAGCAGCGCAATCAATTGCGTAATATTATTGAGCAGGAAGCAATTAGCTGGGCAATCGGAATGGCCGACAATCACGAAATTGACAATATAAATATTCTAAGAGCCTCCATTTTGGCAATGCACCGGGCTATTGAAGCACTCACAGTTAAGCCGGAGTTTATTCTTGTGGATGGCAACCGATTTAGTCCTTATCCCGGCATACTTCATCAAACCATCGTAAAAGGCGATAGCCTGTATTTATCGATTGCAGCAGCATCTGTACTTGCTAAAACACACCGCGATGAATTAATGGAACGACTCGACTCAGCATACCCGGAATTCAAGTGGAAACAGAACAAAGCCTATCCCACCAAAGCCCACAAAGAAGCAATACGGGTACATGGCTGCACACCTTTTCACCGGATGACATTTAAAATGGATTAGAAAGGATAACCTATGGCGATATGAACAGCCATATCACTAAAAGAAGGAGACCGCCAGGGTTGTGTGTTAATCCGGGCAGGGTCGTACAGTTTCATTCCCAGATCGAGTCGAAACAACAAGAAGCTGAAATCCATACGCATTCCAACACCATAGGCAAGGGCTAACTGTTTCCAGAAGGAGGACAACTGAAAATACCCCCCCGGTTGACTTGGATAATCGCGTATGGTCCATATATTTCCTGCATCCATAAACAAAGCTCCCTCAATTACCCAAATCATTTTGGTTCGGTATTCTACATTGAGGTCGAGTTTAATATCGCCCAACTGGTTATAATCGCGTCGTAAGCTATTGAACCGTTGGTAAGAACCCGGTCCCAGTGTGCTTTCACTCCAGCCTCTGACGCTGTTTGCGCCACCACTATAAAATCTTCTTTCAAAAGGTATAACCTCAGCATTACCATAGGGATACGCCACACCAGCTCCTGCATGATACACCATTCGGCTGTTTTTGTTGATAACCTGATGATAGGAGGCATGCATCTCACCACGTACATACTGCGAATAGCGAATATTAAAAATACGGTAGTTTCCCAACGAATCGACAGGACTACCCATCAGTTTGTCGAGACCGTACAGAATATTTCCTGCAGTTTCGATTCCATAGCGATAAGTATAATAGTCGCGCATCGGTCGGTTGGGGTTGTATCCGGTATAGCTGGCCGAATAGTTGAGCCTCATTATCAGATAATCATCGTAGTTAAAGCGGTTGTACAATCCGGTATTCAAAAAAGTCTCCCGAAAAAGAGTTGATATCCAGGGAAAATATACATAACTTACATCAATCAGGTCGAGGCTTCGACTGATGCGTCGGGAATTCCAGTTATACTTCACACCGGCTCCCACATTGGTGGATGCAAATTCGCCCGGACGTGACTGGTAGCTGAACATGGTACGAAAATCGGTTGAGCTCTGAATAAACCGACGGTCGAGCGATTGAAACCCAGGCAGTAATATTCGTGGCACACGAATTCCTACCTGTCCACCCCATTCCTGAGCAATGACATCTCCCTGTCGTTCGAGCGCCAATCGTCCCTGTAAAGTAAGCGATTCAGCCCCGCTGAACACATTACGGTGAACAGTACTCAGGTTTCCTGCAATTCCCCAATAGCCTTCTGTAAAGGTGATTTCTGCCTGCGAAGTCAACGTTACCGATTTTGCTTCAGCAATCGTAATGCGACAAATCAGGGAATCAGGTGCCGACTCGGTAAAACTGATATCGGTGTATTTAACAGGAGGAAGAGAATTAAGTGCCGAATAGGTATTTTCTACGTCACTATCGGAATACAGTCTGCCCGGGCGAATATAAGTACCAGCCATCAGCGCATGAATAGTAAAAATGCGTCTTTTCGGGCCAATCATCATGTACCGGCCAACAATAACCGTATCAATTTCAATGGCTGATTCAGGGGTGATTGATGAGGGGGTAATCTGATAAACAACACGGTTGATGGAATATCTGCGAAAAATTGTTTTAGGAAGCGTATCCCTGTTTGCCATCAGGTAATCGCGGAGTTGAATGGTGACATCCACCTTTCGATTGGTGCTATCTGCAGTAAACATGAGATGATCGCGGGTGAAATTAAAATAGCCATCCCGTCTCATACGATTCGAGATCCGTTCCCGTTCATTGTCGAGAGCATATACATCGAATAACGAACCTGCCTGAACCAGCGACCGAAGCGAATCCGTTGCTACTAATCTAAGCGTATCATCAGGCAAATCAGCTATGTACGTATTAATCAGGTAAGGTTTTCCTGCCGAAACTATATATTTTACCTTAACAGTGTTTTTACGGGTCCTTACGTCGGTAGTAATATCTGCATCGAAATAACCTTTGTTTTTATGAAAACTCACCAGTTGACTGGCTGAAAGTTCAGTAAGTGAGGGGTCGTAAATCACAGGAGCCTGACCAATCCGGCGCAAAAATCGATTCCACCAGCGTGTACTATCGTTTCCCGAAAGATTATAAATTCCCAACTGCATCCTGAAAAGTCCCAACACATAGGAATTCGGGGATTGGCGAATATAATCGTTTAAATCACCCTGTTGAATGTCTTTCGCATCGCTTTTCACCTCAACCCTATCGAGCAGGTACGATCCTTCCGGCACCAGTTTAGCCGGACTGCATGCCTGAAACAGCAGAACAATCAGCCATAGCATCAAAAGAGGTAAAATTCTACCGGCAATTGGGGTCAATCTCATCCGAATCTGGTTAGTAGTTCAATTTTTCTGCAAATATAACACTCCTTCGACATTTAGACTGCCGTGTAGACCGATTTTTTGTACATTTGTGCCGATAAATCCAAAAATAGAATGGTATCCAAAAATAAAGCGGCATTTATTCAATCGTTGGCAATAAAGAAATTCAGAGACCAGCATCAATGTTTTGTAGCTGAAGGCTCACGGTTAATAAATGATTTACACAATTCATTTAGTTGCAGAATGCTGGTTGCCACTACTGAATGGGCAAATCAACACCTTTTACCTGCTGCATCCGAACAAATCATCACTGATGAAAAAACCTTTCAGAAAATTTCGGGACAAAAGCAGCCACAGGGAATACTGGCTGTTTATGAAATGCGTAGAATCAGCTTCAACCCAACAGTGGCTGATACTGAACTGGTGATGGCTTTGGATAATATTCAGGATCCGGGAAACATGGGCACATTATTACGAGTAGCCGACTGGTTTGGCATCCGACAGGTCATTTGCTCTCAGGGAACAGTAGATGTCTACAATCCGAAAACAGTACAGGCAACGATGGGTGCCCTGGCGAGAGTTGATGTTTATTACCTTGATCTAGAGCAGTTTTTAAAATTGCTCAGCAATACACCTGTATACGGCACTTTCCTCGACGGACAATCCATTTATGAAACCGCACTCAGTAAAAACGGGATTATCATTATGGGTAACGAAGGAAATGGAATCACACCGGAAATTGAAAAGCTGGTAACCAGCAAATTACTGATTCCCAGCTTTCCAAAAAACGAAGCAACTTCCGAATCCTTAAATGTAGGCGTGGCTGCTGCCGTTATTTGTTCCGAATTTCGCAGGCGAATACAGTCCTGAACAATGACACCAACCATTCATGTTCACGCCTCATTAATCATTTATCATTAATCATTATTTAGTCGTCCATTCCCATATCCATCATTCCCGAATCCTCACGACGTTGCTCCGAACGTTTGGGTTTCATATTTCCGAAATTATAGGTAGCAGTAATTCCAACCATTCTACCATGGAAATAACTTTCCGACTGCTGATAGAAACCCTCTCCCCAGGTAACCGAACTCCGGCGACGCGAATCAAGCAAGTCGCGCACCATCAGGTTCAAACTCAGTTTACGATCAAGGAAAGTCTGACGAATTCCCAGGTCGATGGCATAGGATGAAGACTGTTTACCCTGAGCAATTAATCGGGGTGCTGAATAATCGGCTGTAATTTGGCCGAAAGTAGTCTTTCCCAGAATGATATTCCCCATCACCCTTCCACTCCAGGTAAAGTTTTCCTGAGCAGGAATTTGCGAAACGGTGTTGTACGGACTTGTATAGATTGAAGCTGCCAGCGTATTGTAATAGAGATTAAGCGATGAAGTAAGATTCAGAATCTTAAACAGATTATTCTTCACAACCAACTCAAGTCCTGTACTTTGCGACCGCGTTATATTCATATAGGTACTTTCCATTGTTTTGTCAGCATTGATAAAGCTTACCCGTTGAATCACATCATCGGTGGCACGGTGATAAATTGTCGACGAAAGCGAATGATTATCCCAGGTCTTCAGGTAATTGAACTCGTATGCCATTGTATATTCAGGCTCCAGATCCATGTTTCCGTACGAGATATTAGTAGAATCAGTAAAATCACGGAAAGGATTGATCTGACGACCGCGTGGACGATCCACCCGACGGGTCAGGTTGAGCTGCAACTCGTTGTTTTCAGGTAGTGAATACGACATAAAAACACTTGGGAACCACTGCATATCACCTTTGGGCTGATAATCAACTTCTTTAATGGTTCCGTTTTCATCTTTTTGCTTGTTTATAGCATGACGCCAAAAATACTCTCCACGTAATCCTCCCTGGAAACTAAACTTATCCACACGGCTGCCAAAGGTAACATACCCACCATGAATTTGCTCACTGTAGTCAAATTCATTAAAAAAAGTATGTACAGGTTTATTGAGCAACAGATCTTCAGCCGATGACGGACCGAAACGGTCTTCAAGAGTTGATTGCCAACCAGCTTCCAGTCGGGTAGCTTCAGAAAACTTTTGAGTGTAATCCAGTTTCATTTCCCACTCGCGGTTGGTACCTGTGGTCGATTGCAACACTTTGCTGGAATCCCCTATGATACGATCAGTTTGCAGGTAAATCTCATCCTGCGTGCGTTGATGGGTAGAATACGAAATACTCGACATAAGGTTCGATCCTTTTTTATCGATATCCCATTTATAATCGAGCGAGGCATTCATCCCGGGGCGGGTACCAGTATCTTCGGTATACCGGTTAAAGTCACGCAGGAGAACGTTTGTTTGGAAATTCCGCAATTTATAATCATTGTCGAAATAACCACCTCCACCACCTATCATTCCAAATCCTGATAATCCCAGGGTATGATTCTCGTGAAAGCGGTAATTGATTCCGGCCCGTGTAAATAAACCATTATAAGAGAAAGCGGTACGACTTTGCTGACTCAACAAACTCAGGGTGTCGGTCCCATTGAGGTTGTAACGGTTGGTCCATCCACCTCCATTGAAATTCATCGCCCTGTATCCCAGATTGATGTACGCATCAATTGCTCCCTTATTGTAATTAATATTCAGTCCTGAATTAAAACCGGGCAACGAACCGATAGCCCACATTGAGCCCGCGGAAACACTTCCATAGTAACCGGCCCTGCGGTTCCGTTTCATCACCAGATTAATTATACCCGCTGTGCCTTCCGGATTGTAACGTGCAGAAGGATTGGTCATAATTTCAATCGACTCGATACTTTCGGCCGGCATTTGCTGTAAAATCTGCGCACGGTTTTCGGCAGTCAGACCCGAAGGTTTACCATTAATCCACACTTCCACACTTGAATTGTTACGAAGCGACACATTCCCTTCGTTATCGACATCTACAGAGGGTATATTTTGAAGCACTTCAGTTGCAGAACCTCCTGCAGCAGCAATATTCTGATCAACTGAAAACACTTTTTTATCAATTTCGAACCGCATTTGGGTCCCCTGACCAATTACCTGCACTTCTGATAGGGCCTTAGAATCTTCGGTTAGCTTGATTTTACCAACATTCAATTCCTTGTTAGTTACATTCAATGGAATGGTAAGGGTATTGTAGCCCACAAAACTCACCCGAAGCATATATTTTCCTACAGGAACGTTAGGCAGCAGAAAGTTACCAGATTCATCGGTAACCACACCGGTAGCCGGTGGTGCATCTTCCGATTTGAGCAGTGCTACATTCACAAAATCGATGGGTTTGTTTGAAGTTCCATCCACAATAGTTCCCCTGATGGTTTGCAGGGCCAGGGCAGGTAAGGTTAAACAAAACAGAAAAAAGATCGGAAAGAAATGTCTCATATTGATTTTTTAAATTTTTAGTACCGGGAATAAAGACAACTGGCAGCGGAAAAAGTTTAAAAAGCAACCATTAAATAGCGTTAAGATAGAAAAAGAGGCCTCAATGGCCCCTTTCTACACCTATTCAAAGTTAGGCAATAGATACTTTTCCCTCGACGAAAGTATCTTCTGAATCTGGTTTACTTCAAGGAAAGTAGTACCATAACCCTCGCCAAAACTACCACTGAGGTAACAAATCATGCTTTCGTGTTCTACCCAGCCCATTTTTAACAAATGCTGAATAGCTTCAATCAGGTATTGTTGGGTATTTCCCTTTCCCTGCTGGTAAATTGGAATCACTCCGTAGGAAAGCGAAAGCTGACGGGTCGACCGCTCGTGGTAACAAATGGCCAGCACCGGATTACGACCACGGTAAGCAGCCAGGTACAGTGCAGTGCGACCGCTGTACGTATCGGTAAGAATAGCCTGAGTGCCCAGTTTAGTACTGGTTTCCACAGCTGCATTACACAGGAAAGAAGTCAGGTCGTTGGTACTGATATCAATAGGAATATCATTTTCCGACATTTTCGTCTTTTCAGCTTCCTTGGCAATTGTAGCCATGGTACGAACTGCTTCCACCGGATATTTTCCATAGGCAGTTTCCCCACTGAGCATCAATGCATCGGTACGGTAATAAATGGCGTTTGCCACATCGGTAACTTCGGCACGGGTCGGACGCGGATTCTTTATCATCGTATGTAACATTTGCGTTGCTACGATAACCGGTTTGCGTGCCTGAACACATTTACGGATAAGGCGGCGCTGTATTCCCGGAATTTTTTCCTGTGCAACCTCTATTCCCAAATCACCGCGGGCTATCATCACACCATAGGTATATTCGAGAATCTCGTCAATATTATCCACTCCCTCCTGATTTTCAATCTTGGAGATAATTTTTATAGGACTATTGTGAGCATCAAGAATATTCTGAATATCGATTACATCCTGTTTGTTACGAACAAAAGAGTGTGCAATAAAGTCGATGTTTTGTTCTATGGCAAAAACAATGTTCTTTTTGTCTTTTTCAGTCAGTGAAGGTAAATTGATGCGCACACCCGGTACATTGACACTTTTACGACTTCCCAGCACACCATCATTAGCTGCACGACAGAGAAGATATTCGTCCTCTTTGGCTTCCACTTTCAGGTCAATTTCACCATCGTCGAACAGGATATCATCACCCACATTCACATCGCGTACAAAATGCGGATAACTAACACATACGCATTCGGCTGTGGAAAGCTGAGCCGGATCACCTTTCACCCGGATGATATCACCAGCGTGAATTTCAATAGAATTGTTGAGAGCTTCTGTGGTACGTACTTCGGGTCCTTTGGTATCCATCAGAATACCAATATGCGGACTCACCTCGCGAACATTATTAATGATTTTCAGGAAACCTTCTTCCTGAAGATGGGCTGAGTTCATCCGAACCACATTCATGCCCTCGATATACAGCTGACGGATAAAATCCACATCACAGCGCTTGTCACTGATAGTGGCTACAATTTTTGTTTGCTTACTCATGTTGGAATAATTAATTGAAAAAGCGATTTACATTATTCGAATGAAGCCAGTGCCAGCCGGTACGAATCGAGTCCAAAACCGGAAATACTTCCTTTGCACACGGCCGAAAGATAGGAATGATGACGAAAGGATTCGCGACTGAACACATTCGAAATATGAACCTCGATTACCGGAGCCGACACTGCACGGATCGCATCTGCAATAGCGATGGAAGTGTGCGTGTAGGCACCTGCATTCAGCACAATGCCATCGGCCGAAAATCCTGCTTCCTGTATCCTGTCGATGAGTTCACCTTCCGAATTCGACTGAAAGTAGTCGATGGTCATTTGGGGGAAAATGGCTTTTAAAGTGGTGAGGTATTCATCGAACGACTGACTGCCGTACACACCCGGTTCCCGCTTTCCAAGCAGGTTCAGGTTAGGTCCGTTGATAATCTGGATTCGCTTCATTTTAGTAAATATTATGCGGCGCAAAATTAGTAAAAAAAACTGAGACAAGATAGTGCTCTTGTCTCAGTGGTGAAAAGTACAACAAATTTTATAGCTATTGAGCCTTCACAGGCAGGTAACTCAGTTTGGATATTTTTGATACATCGGAGTAATCATACTGATGAATTCCATCTTCAGCAATCATCATCAGCACTTTATTAAACGGAATAACATCGTAACCGGCAATATCGGCAAAATGAGCCAGGCGGTTGGCCATCAGGGTTTGCGGATTGGATGCATTATAAATTTTCAATCCATCGTCGCATACAAACAATGTTTTGTTATCAATGCCCAGTCCTTTGGGATGTGTCATCGCATAGGATACCAGTTGGCGGGGTTTCTTCTTATCTTTTACATCAAAAATCAGTAACTCGTTTGCATCCTGTCCGCAAAGATTACCGGAGTGCACGGTTACATAAGCGATATCGTCTTCAACCACTACCGGATCGCAGCCGAAAACATGCTGAATACTGGAAAGGAAGGTAGGTTTCAGTGGCTCTTCAACCGAATAAATCAACATACCGGTAGGCGTACCCATGAACATATATTCCTGATAACTAAAGATAGTTTCAACATTCCAACCCACATAGGTATCTTCAGTAGCTTTCGAAGGCTTAGCTCCCGAAAGATCAAAAATCTGCATTTGGTTATTCATCACCGAGTATAGGTAATTTTTGTAGATGATAAAACGCGACATGGAGCCATTAATACTGTTTCCTCCGCCACCATTTGCACCTACGGCCATATCCATTTTAGCTTCGGATAGGAACATTCCGTTACGCACCCAGCCCCAGAAACCACCCCGTTGCCAGTATTCCTCCACCTTTTCGGTACGTTCCACTTCTTTCCAGCCTATTACCACTTTATTCTTTTCCTTGTATTCCATACACATCTGATAATCGATACCCGACTGATTTTCAACGATGGGAAGAACTTCGGGGAATGCATTTTCAAGACGGCCCTGTAAGACCGGTTTAGCAGGATTGCTTACATCAAACCATACCAAATCAATATAGGAATCGGCATACAGTATATCATTGCGCACCGACAAATCGGCGTTTCCCAACAATTCGATATAACCAACTGCTCTCGGATTGGCAGGATTCTGATTGTCGATAATATGGATTCCCTTTCCGGGTTCCGACATAAAGAGGTAGCCATTGTAGTAGCTGATTTTACCATACCCTGTGAGCGAATGTGGTTCTTCGCTCACTTTTACAGAACTGCGAAACGTAGCTGCATCCATTACAAGAGGCTCATTGATTCGATACGTCACCGTTTCAGACACCTTTTCTTCACATCCTGTCAACAGGAAAACAAAGAATGAAACCAGAAGAAATAATTTTGAGTTCATACGATATAGTTGTTAAGTTGTTTCAGAATGAAAAACGGATTCCTGCAGTAAGCCCAAGCATGAATGGCTGTTCGGTACGCACACTCAATGGTTGATTGCTATCGAAGTAATACGAAAGCTGAGGTTCAAAATACAGCATCATGTTTCGATCGAGATGATAGCCGGCACCCAAAGACGAGTAAAGCGACCATTGCATACCATCAATTCCTTTCGAAACATGGGTATTAAACACTGCACTTCCCCAATCGCGGTACTCATCGTAGACCGATTGCAATCCTTTTTCGGCCAGCACGCCTCCCGAAAGATAGAGCTGCCACCGTGGAGAATCGGCTAAGGTTAGCGCAATACCCAGCGGCAAACCCAGGTAATGGAGCTTCATTTCGGCTGTTCTGCCTGTCCATTGCTCGTTGGATAAGCTTGTATGTAAAAAAGTATATTGAATACCAGTTTCCAGCGACCATTTCGAATCGAATGGAAGGCGAATTTTAACTCCAAACGACAAGGGTGGAAGGTATTCTTTCTTATCAAAATCGGCTGCTGAAAGAGCTTTTGCCCGCATGGGAGCATTCGAACCGGTTAAAAAACTCTCCCTCATCGCATCCATATACAATCCCCCGGAACCTGCCGGATTACTGCCTGAGAAGCCTGAACCCAGCGCTGCTGCCAGCATAGGGCGTCCCTTTTTAACAGGTAGTTGTTGTGTCCAGTCTTCACGGGCATTTGAGGCCGGAATTAACTCGTTTAACTTAGAGGGTTTTAGAATTTCCGTTTTCTTAAGAGGCTCCTGACTGCCTGAGGATTGAACAGCTTCCCTTTCTTCGTCAAGCTCCTTTTTATCCATAGAGGGTTCGGTCACGTTGATCTTCGTCTCCGTATTTTCAACAACCGCTACCGATTGCTCGTTAGGAATTACTACTTCTGGTGATGCAGTCCGATTGATTATCGCAATATGATTAACTGCCATTGCACTCTTAATTGCCTCATTCGGGGCTGGTGATTGAATTGCATCAGGAATTGAAAGTTGCATGTCTTCCGGAATAGACACTTGCACGTCCTCTGCATCTGAAAGCTGATTTGCAGGTGATAATTTTGCAATCGACTCTTGCACAGGTTCCTGTTGTTGCTGGTACAACCAACCAAAAGTGAGTAATAGCGCCAGGGATGCTGCAGCTGAAATCGAAACCCACCAGAAGGCAGCTCTGCGCTTGATAGTTCCGTGAGAGGTATCCTGTGTTTGCCGCGCCTTCATCCCGGATGCACTTCCTGCCTGATGAGCGGTAGTAGCGTTTAGTCGCAATTGAATAGCATCCCAGGTTGAGTTATCCACCGGCATCGAATGATGAGCCAGTTTGTCACGAAAGGCCTGAGCCAATGCATCCTGTTCACTATGTTGTTTATTTTCCATTACCTTTTTAACTTCTGAATCCAATTTTGGAGAATTTTCCGCGCCCTCATGTATTGTGTTCGTGAGGTGACTTCGCTTACTCCCAGCATTTCTGCAATCTCGGCATGTGAATAACCCTCGATGGCATACATATTAAATACGGTACGATATCCGTCTGACAGGTCGTTGATAAGTGCCATCAACTCCCTGGCTGATAACTGCTCCACCACAGTTGCCTCCACATCGGCCACCTGTACGATCTGATCGTCGATGGATGCTGCAAACTTTAGCGCATTGTGCTGCCGGAGAAACTCCAGGCAGGTAGTAACAAAAACCCTGCGCATCCAACCTTCGAACGAACCCAGCCCGGCATAAGAATCGATTTTGGTGAACACTTTCACAAAACCATCCTGTAACAGGTCCTTTGCGGTATCCGTATCGGGAGCGTAACGACTGCACACGGCAAACATGGTCGGTGCAAAGCGCTCGTAAAGTGTTTTTTGCGCTTTGGCCTCCCCTCGTTTAACTGCATCAATCAGTTCCTGGTCGTCGGTACGGGTTGTCCACATTCGGTCGCTAGATGAAAAGTGATTTGTATATGTTGCACTACTCTCAAAAAAAAATCTCACATACAACACAGCCAGGAAAAGAAACTATGTTCTCAACCCGGCTGTGTGATAGTAAAAAGCATCTTATTTAAGCCATTTATCGAGCCAGGATGCAAAGGTTCGTTGCCACAGTACACCGTTTTGAGGTTTCATAATCCAGTGATTTTCATCAGGATATATCAATAACTGAGCAGGAACTCCCCGTAAAACAGCCGCATTAAAAGCTGCCATACCCTGTGATGCCAGGATACGGTAGTCTTTTTCTCCATGAATTACCAAGATTGGGGTATCCCATTTATCCACAAACTTATGCGGCGAATTGGCATAGGTTCGCTGAGCAACTTCATTCCCCTTATCCCAGTACGGTCCACCCATGTCCCAGTTGGCAAACCACATCTCCTCGGTTTCGAGGTATTGCTGTTCCAGGTTGAAAATACCCGCGTGAGCAATGAATGCTTTAAATCGTTTTTCATGATGTCCGGCCAGCCAGAACACTGAAAAACCACCGTAACTGGCACCCACAGCACCCAAACGGGTTTCATCCACAAAAGGTTCTTTGGCCAGGGCATCGATAGCAGACAGATAATCCTTCATATTCTGACCACTGTAATCGCCACTGATTTGTTCGTTCCACGCCACACCAAAGCCGGGCAAACCGCGACGGTTGGGAGCTACAATGATATAATCGTTGGCAACAAAAGTCTGCAGGTTCCAGCGGTACGACCAAAACTGACTTACGGCCGATTGTGGACCACCCTGGCAATACAGGATAGTGGGGTATTTTTTTGAAGGATCAAATTTAGGCGGATAAACTACCCACACCAGCATTTGCTTGTTGTCGGTGGTAGTAACCCAGCGTTCTTCGACCTTACCCATTTCAATTTTTGAGAATATGTGCTGATTTTCGAATGAGAGCTCGGTAGCTTCTCCGGTTTGAGGGTTGACGGAATAAATCTCGTGAGGCTGACTCATTGAGCCACGCACCGCAATCAGTTTGTCGCCGGCTTGTTTTACCGAACGGTAATCATGCTGACCTTCAGTAAGTTTGGCAATAGAACCACTTTCAATATCAGCACGGTAAATCTGTGTAACACCGTGCCATACACTTACAAAATACACCGATTTGCTATCGGTCGACCAACTTAGACTTTCAGCATTCTGATCGAAATTCACGGTGAGGTCGCGCATCTCCCAATTTTCCAGATTCAACACAAACAGGCGGTGTTTATCTGCTTCATATCCATCACGTTCCATACTTTCCCAGGCCATCCATTTACCATCAGGAGAAAATACCGGATTAAGGTCGTAGCCCATCATTCCTTCGGTTTTATTCACCGTATTTCCGGTTGCCACTTCGTAAAAATAAATATCGGTATTGGTGGAAACAGCATATTCCTTACCGGTTTTCTTGTGCGAACAATAGGCTATTACTTTACTATCGGGCGTCCAGGCAAGTTGTTCGATACCTCCCATGGGTTTCACCGGACTTTCAAAAGGTTCCCCTTCCAGCAAGTCCTTTTCATTCGAAACAGATTTTCCATCGAAATCAGCCACAAAAGGATGAGGAGCGTTAAGCACCCATTCGTCCCAGTGCTTGTACATTAAATCTTCGGTAATATACGCCCAGGCCTTAGGAAGATCGGGATGAAGATCGTTGACGGTTGAATTAACCTTAACATCCTGAATAAAAACAAGTTTAGTTTCATCGGGTGAAAACAGAAAACCCGACACATCCCAGTCGCGTTTGGTAATCTGACGACGATCGGAACCATCAGCCTTCATCATCCACACCTGCGAGCTACCGCTTTCCGACGACAGAAAAGCGATATGCCGGCCATCTTTCATCCATACGGCAGCATTCTCGCCCACTGACGTTTGAGTGATCTGACGTTTGTCAGAGCCATCGGTGTTCATCACAAAAAGCTCGGTATTGCTTTTATTTTCCGGAATGCTGTAATAGGTCACCGGATACAAAATCTGCGATCCATCGGGCGAAACCTGTACAGTTCCGATGCGTCCGAATGCCCACAGTATCTCTGGCGTCATCCGGCCACCCGACACATCAGGATGTTGTTTACCGATCAGATTTTGGTCACCGGCATCGGAACATCCGGCCGCTAACATGCTTACTGCCATCATTGTTACTACTATAAAACGGTTCATATTCAATCTATTTTAAAATGTTGAAACGCAAAAATACAACAAAATGCCGAAAACACTGTTACATTTAAAGACTAAAACGAGGTACACTTCTCAACCACACCCATTAATCATTAATCAATAAATATGGATTCTTTTGCACACCGTGCCGCTGACTGGGATCAGCCATCCAAAATAAAGATGACTACTGTTTTTATAAACGAATTGAAAAAAAATATTTCCATTGAATCCGGCTGGAAAGCGCTGGAGCTGGGTGCAGGAACCGGACTGGCAGGTCTTCAGCTTCTACCCGAACTGGATAGTTTAGTGGCAGAAGATACTTCAGCGGCCATGCTCGAAGTGTTGCAGGGGAAATTAAAGGGAGATGAAAAGGTAACTATCGTAAACGGGGAGATATTCGACTACAAGCAGTGCGACATCGATCTACTGTTTTCGATAATGGCATTCCACCACCTGCCTGATCTGGAGAAAGCGCTAAACCATATTGCTACCATTATTAAGCCGGGCGGGTATATGGTGATTGGAGATTTGATGCCCGAAGATGGGTCGTTTCATCATTTCGAACCCATTCCTCACAAAGGATTTGAGCCGGAGGAAATTAAGATGCAATGTACACAGGCAGGATTCAGCGTTGAAAAGCTGTATGTGTATGACACCTTGCAACGCGAGCGCATCCCCGGAACAATCAGCGATTACGACCAGTTTATCCTGGTTGCACGAAAATAAATCAATTGCACACTCACAAGTAGCGAAAAAATTCGCACTAAGCACGTAAAAAAACTGCTCCGAAGGAAACCCTCCGGAGCAGCTGAATTGCAAACACTATCGTTGAACGATTTATTCTTCGTCTTTCTTGGATGCTTCGTATTCCTTGAGCAATTTATCCTGAATATCAGCAGGTACCAGTTCGTAGGAAGCAAACTTCATAGTGAACGAGGCACGACCACCTGATAGCGAACTCAACGAGGTGGAATAGCTACCCAGTTCTTTCAATGGCACTTTCGCAGAAAGCTTTTCGAAACCCTTTTCCGACGACATACCCATGATGATAGCACGGCGTCCCTGCAAGTCACTCATCACATCACCCAGACGATCGGAAGGTACCAGCACCTCTACATCGTAGATGGGTTCGAGGAGTTTGGGTCCTGCTTCTTTAAAGCCTTGTGCAAAGGCATTACGACCAGCCAGGCGGAAGGAGATTTCATTGGAATCAACCGGGTGCATCTTACCATCGTATACAATTACACGTACGTCGCGTGCATACGAACCAGTAAGCGGACCCTGTTCCATGCGATCCATAATCCCTTTCTGAATGGCTGGCAGGAAGCGGGTATCAATAGCACCACCCACGATAGAGTTGATAATAATCACTTTACCACCCCATTCCAATGGAATCTCCTGAGTATCGCGAACCGAAATCTTGTATTCCTGACCACCAAAACGATAGGTTTCCTGCGGCGCAACGCCCTCAATATAAGGCTCAACAATCATGTGCACTTCACCAAACTGACCGGCACCACCCGACTGTTTTTTATGACGATAGTCGGCACGCGAAGTTTTCGTAATGGTTTCGCGGTACGGAATCTTTGGTTCTTTGTATTCGATCGCAATTTTATCGTTGTTTTCCACTCTCCATTTCAGGGTGCGCAGGTGGAATTCACCCTGTCCGTGTAAAATAGTTTGTTTTAGCTCTTTCGATTGCTCAACAATCCAGGTTGGATCTTCTTCGTGCATACGGGTAAGCACTTCGCTTAGTTTTTCTTCATCTGCTTCCGATACAGCACGGATAGCACGGCGGTACTTAGGCGCAGGATACTTTATATCTTCAAAAACATATTCGCATCCTTTTGCATTCAGCGTATTACCAGTGCGGGTATCTTTTAACTTAACCGTTGCGCCAATATCGCCTGCAACAAGCATATCCACATTGGTACGAATCTGACCAGCCACTGCAAACAGCTGACTGATACGTTCTTTCGAACCACGGCTGGTATTCACCAGGTCATCGCCAGCTTTCAATGTTCCACTCATTACCTTGAAGTACGAAACTTCACCGATATGCGGTTCAACACTGGTTTTAAACACATATATACTGGTCGGTGCAGCAGGATCGGCGGTTACCTCCTCGCCCGATTTTGTTTTCGGCTTCTGAGTTATGTTAACGTTTGGAACGATATTTCCAAGGAATTCCATGAGTCGGCGAACACCCATATCGCGGTGGCCATCCACGCAGAATACCGGGAACATATCGCGGTGAAGTAATCCCGCACGGATACCAATGCGCATTTCTTCTTCGTCGAGAGAGCCCTGATCGAAGAATTTCTCCATCAGCGCCTCATCGTGTTCAGCTGCCGATTCAACCAGCGTATTGTGCATATCCTGCGCTTTATCCATTTCATCCGCAGGAATATCCAGCACTTCAGGCTCCCCACCCTCAGGCTTCCAACGGTACATTTTCATCTTCAGCACATCCACCACGGCATTGAACTGCGGTCCTGCATTTACAGGATACTGGATGAGCACAACTTTTCCTCCATAGTTTTCTTTCAACTGCTCCACAGCACGATCAAAATCGGCTTTCTCGTGATCGAGCTGGTTGACTACAAAAATAACAGGTTTGTTGAATTTTTCCGTATAACGGAAGTGATTGTTGGTACCGACTTCTACTCCATACTGAGCGTTAACCAGCAGAACTGCTGTGTCGGTCACATTGAGGGAGGTAACTACACCACCGATAAAGTCGTCGGAACCCGGACAATCGAGGATGTTTAATTTTTTGTCGAGCCATTCCGTTTGGATTAAAGTCGAGAAAA